>JBIKUN010000193.1:0-6432 GCA_044347565.1 Vicinamibacterales bacterium
GTCAGCGGCTGCGTGAAGTCGCGTGCCGGGTTGCCGTACTGGTCCACGTTCGCGATGTTGAAGCCGTCGACGCGCAGTTCCAGTCCGGCGCGGCTGCCCAGGCGCAGGCGACGCGACAGTGACAGGTCGACCTGCCAGGTTCCGGGGCCGCGGAAGCCGTTGCGCGGCGAGTTGCCGAACTCGCTGGCCGCCGGCACCGCGAACGCGGCGGCGTTGAACCAGCGGTCGGTCGCCCCGGCCACGGCCTCGACGCCGCTGAGCAGGTTCGGGCGCTGGTTGACGTCGTTGCCGTCCGGCCCGTTGCGGTTGACGAGCACGTTCACGGGGCGGCCCGCCGCGGGTAGCATTCGGAGAGATGCGACTGAGGACGACTGTCTGCGTGTTGGCGCTGCTGCTGACGACCGGGTGTGGCTCGCCCGGACCCGCCGCTGCGCCGTCCCCTCTGGTGCCCGTGCGCGCCACTGGCGTCGTGCCGCATGATCCCGACGATCCGGCGATCTGGGTCCACCCCGTCGACCCCGCGCGCAGCCTGATCCTCACGACCGACAAGGTGGCCGCGGTGGGCGGCCTGCATGTCTTCGGTCTCGACGGTCAGCGTCGCCAGAGCATCACGCCACTCGACCGGCCGAACAACGTGGACGTCGAGTACGGGCTCGAGTCGCCGTCAGGCCCGATCGACATCGCCGTCGTGACCGAGCGCCTGCAGCATCGCCTGCGGATGTTTTCGCTGCCGGCCGACGGGGGGGGCATGCAGGATCTGGCACCGGCCGGCCTGCCGATTCTCGAGGGCCAGACCGGCGAGGCCGCCGAGCCGATGGGGATCGCACTCTACAAGCGCCCGCGCGATGGCGCCGTGTTCGCGATTGTCGCGCCGAAGACCGGCGGGTCCACCGACTACCTGTGGCAATACCACCTGACCATCGGCCCGGGCGGTCCCGCCGGACGGCTCGTACGGAGGTTCGGTGCGTTCAGTGGCCGCGGCCCGCAGCCCGGTGAGGCCGGCGAAATCGAAGCCGTCGCGGTGGATGACGAACTGGGCTACGTCTACTACGCGGACGAGCGGTTCGGGATTCGCAAGTGGCATGCCGATCCTGATCATCCGCAGGCCGCGACCGAATTGGCGGTGCTTGGCCGCACTGGCTATCTTGGCGACCGCGAAGGGCTGGCACTCTACCGTCGCGCCGACGGATCGGGCTATCTCGTCTCGAGCGACCAGGTGCCCGGCGGCACGCGGCTGATGATGTACCCGCGGGCCGGGGGACCTGGCGGTCCCCACAACCAGCCGCTGCTGCATGTCGTCCCGACGCCCGCGGACGAAACCGATGGCCTCGACGTGTCCTCGGTGACGCTGCCGGGGTACGCCGGCGGGCTGCTCGTCATGATGAACAGCACGCCCCGCAACTTCCTGCTGTTTGCCTGGGCTGACGTGGCCGGCCGGCTTTCCGGCCCGGCTACGAACCGGGCAGCCGTCGCGCCTTGAATACCGGATAGACGACGGACCGTTCGGCGGCGCCGAGCGTTCTCAGTGCCTCGTCCAGCAGACCCCAGCCCACGAAGCCGTCGCGTGACTGCGGTTCGAGGTAGTAGAACGCGGCGTTCGCCATCGGCTGCGCCATGTCCACCAGGAACGACCCGGCGGGAAAGTCCTTGGTGAGCACGGGCGAGAACGAGCCGTCGAGCGTGGTCATGTCGTAGCCGGCGCGCCGCACGGTGTACATGCGGTCGATGGTGAACTGCTCGCCCTGCACCTTCGTCGGAGCGGTGAGTGTGGTCACCTGGATGTTCTGCAGGCGCAGTTTCGCCGCCACCGCGCTCAGCATCGGCGGCAGCACGTAGGCGCGCGGCACGGTGGCCGTGCGGGTGCCGACCGGCTTCGTGAGGTCGTCGACGCCGCGCACCAGTTCCGGCGGGCCCGAGGCCGTGCCCGGCTTGGTGCCGAGCACACTCGTGCCCGGCAGATACATCGGCTCATTGGTGCGATAGGCCAGCAGATCGATCGTGCCGGCCGAGCGGTACTCGCCGTCGAGGAAGTTGGTGAGCGTGCCCTGTTCCGCGCCGGCGAGCACGGCTGCCACCGTGTCGTCGTCGGCCTTCTTCGCAATCGCCTGCATCTCGGCGCCGTGCGCCTTCACGTAGTCGAGGAGCGCGGCAACGTAGGCGTACTGCGCGTAGATCCGGCGTTCGAAGGTGGGCTGGCCGGGTGTTTCGGTGATGATGGCGAAGCGGTTGCGCAGTCCGTAGGCGTTCACGAGCATCTTCGCTTCCACGGTCCACGCCGCGCGGTCGTGGCTCCACACCGTGGGTGGCCAGGTGTCGGGTGTCGCGAGCGCGTGGGTGAAGACTTCGAGCCCGAAGCCGCTGCGCACGGCCTCCCGCACGGCAGGGAAGAGCGTGTCGGTCATGTAGTCGCGCGGCCCCGGCGCCGCCGCCGGGATGGTGGCCGTGCCGTAGGTGTTGGCGTAGCCGTGATTCACACGGCTCATGAGATGCCCGTCGAGGAAGAGCAGCGGATCCCACGCGTTCAACGTGCGGATGAGGCCCTGCGACTCGACCGAGGTGAGCTTCGCGCCCTCGCGGTTCAGGTCGAGACCCTGCGAGTTCTCGCGCACGCCCTGGATGTAGGGCGTCACGCTGCCGTAGCCGCCGTCCTGGGTCACGAACGTGTCGGTGCCGTCCACGTTGTAGACCGGCGCGATCATGACGATGACCTTGTCGAGCAGCGCCTTGCGCGAGCCCGCGCCGAGGTCGCGCGCCAGAACCATCAACGCCTCGGCCGCTTCGGGCTCCGGCGGATGGATGTTGCCGAGCAGGAACACGATCGGCTTGCCCGAGGCCTTCGCCTGCGCCGGTGTCGTCACGCGCGGGTTGGCGAAGATCATGACCGGCGCCGCCTTCCGCAGCGGGCTCAGGAACATCGTCTCGACGTGCAGGAACTCGGTCTTGAGTTTCAGCGCCGCAATCCACTCGTGCAGCTGCAGCGTGGACATCGTGCGCGTCCAGGTGGTGCGCTCCGGCACGGTGAGGAGGTCGGCGGGCCACTTGCCGGTCCAGCCGGCGGGCACCTCGTCGCCCCAGTAGATCCTGCGGGTCTGTGCGGTGGGATCGGATGTCATGGCGAGGGTCGAGAGCAGCAGAAGGGCGATGGTGCGGCGGAGGCCGGACATGATGGTCTACATTGTGGCCCATGTACCTCCCGCGCTTTGCCGGCCCGCGACGTCGTCGCGCTACAATCGAGCCATGGACGCCGCATCACTCAGGCAGTTCGCCAGGCGCGACTGGGCCGGTGCCGCCGCGTCGAAGGCGGACTACTGGGCCGAGGTCTACCGTCGCGACGGTCCCCAGGCAGCGCGTCAGGCCTCGACGCTGTTGTGGCAGCATGCGCGTCTCGTGCACGCCGGGTTTCCGGCGGAGGCGGACCGGGCGCGCGACCTGGCTGACCATCTGACCCTGCGTCAGCGACTGGATATCGCCGCCCGTGCGTTCGCCCGTCGCTGACCTGCTCGAGGATCTCGGCGCCGCCCTCGGCACCCTCGGTGTCCGGTGGTACCTCTTCGGCGCGCAGGCGGCGATTCTCTACGGCGTGGCCCGACTGACGGCGGACGTCGACGTGACCGTGCAGGTGCCGGTTAATCAGCCGGTGCCCACCTGGATGCCGATCCTGGCGGCGCGCCGCTTCCAGCCGCGTTTCAGCGACCCGGCGTTCCTCGCGCAGACGCGCGTGCTGCCGCTCGTGCACGAACCGAGTGGGCTGCCCGTGGACCTCGTGCTGGCCGGCCCGGGCCTCGAGGAAGAGTTCCTGGCGCGAGCGCAGCGGCTGGCGGTCGACGACGTGGTCGTGCCCGTGGTCGACGTCAGTGATCTCGTCGTGCTCAAGATGCTGGCCGCTCGCGCGAAGGATCTCGAGGACGTCACGGCGCTGCTCCGCGTCCAGGGCGAGCGCATCGACGGCACTCGTGTGCGCCACGTCCTCACGATGCTCGAAGACGCGCTCGGTCAGAGCGACCTCGTGCCGGCGTTCGAGCGGCTGCAGGTCGCCCCCGGCACGCGTGGACGCTAGCGCGCCAGCGCCGGGTAGGTGAAGAACAGCAGGTGCAGCGTGTTGAGCGCCGTGTGCGCCAGGATGGCCGCGACGATCGAACCCGTGATGGCGTAGACGAGGCCGTAGCCGAGGCCGGCCACGGTGGCGAGCGCCACGTAGACCCAGCCGCCGCCCACGTGGGCCAGGCCGAAGAGCGCGGCCGCGGCGGCCAGTGCCGTCCAGCGTGACTGCTGCGTCGGGCCGAGCCACGTCTGCAGCCCGCCCTGGATCACGTGCCGGAACACCGCCTCCTCGGGTAGAGCGGTGAAGCACAACATGCTCGCGAGCCACGCCGGCCACCACACGGGCAGCTTCGGATCCCAACGTGCGTAGCCCACGGCCACCGTGAGTGCCATCACCACCATGGCCATGACGGCGAAGCGCCACGTCACGGCAAGGCCGGCGCCACGCGGCGCGCGGCGCAGCGCCCGCTCCGGCGCGTAGAGTCCGAGCAGGAAGAGGCCCAGCACCCCTTTGTCGAAGTTCAAATACTTCGTGTACAGCTCGGCGTTGGCGCTGAGCCGGACGCCGTCGATGAGGCGGGGGTTGTCGAAGCCGGGCACGGCGTGCAGCAGCAGGCCGGCGCTGAGCGCGAGCATGAGCGCCAGCGCGAAGCCGCGCAGGCCGCCATCGGGTGCGTGATAGCCGACGCGCGTGGCCGTGATGAGCACGAACATCGCGATGAGGCCGGGTGTCGTGACGATGGCCGCCATCTGCGCCGCGAGCAGCGCGACGGCGAACGGCAGCACCCAGAGGGAGCGCGCGTGCGGCGAGAACCACACCCGCGGCGCCCACAGCGCCACCATCGCGGCAGCGAGCGCCACGAAGGTCGTGATGGCCGGGGCAGAGAGCGGGCTCAGCACACGAGCGGACGCGCCACGCGCGGCCTCAGCGGCCGCCGGTGCGGGCCGGCTTGCGCGCGGTGGACGTGGCCGCCGGCGCTGGCAGGCCCGTGGGCGGTCCGACGATCGCCTGATTGACCAGCGTGCGCACGCGCGTCGTGAGATTCGTCGCGCCAGCCGGCAGCAGCTGGCTCATGAACACCACGACGAGCTGTTCGGCCGGATCCGCCCAGTAAGTCGTGTGGTATGCGCCGCTCCACGAGAACTCGCCGGCCGCGCCGTAGCGCGGCGCCCGGCCCACCTGCTCGACCACTTCGAAACCCAGGCCCCAGCCGAGCGCGCCGTTCTGGTAGAGCGTGCCCACGTGGTTCGACGTCATGAGCTTCACCGTGGTCGGACTCAGCAGGCGCACGCCCTCGAGTTCGCCGCCATTCAGCAGCATCTGCATGAAGCGGGCGTAGTCGTGCGCGGTGGAAAGCAGCCCGGCGCCGCCCGAGAACGCCACACGCGGACCGGTCACGTAGGCGCCCTGGCCGGAATGTGGCAGCGTGCTCACGGCCGGCTTACCCTCCTCGGAGCGCGTGATCGTGCCGTCTTGGCCGACGGCATACACGGCCGCGAATCGCGCCTGCTTGTCTGGTGGCAGGAAGAACGCCGTATCCACCATCTTGAGCGGCGTCGCGATGCGCTGGGCGATGAAGTCGGCCAGCGTCTGGCCGCTGATGCGCTCGATGACGTTGCCGAGGATGTCGGTGTTGTAGCCGTAGACCCAGCGCTCGCCCGGCTGCGCCTCGAAGGGCAGCGTGGCGAGTCTGTCGATCCACGTCGTCATCGGCTCGGCGCGATCGGCGAAGTACCACTGCGTGAACCCGGCGCGCGAGTACCACGGCTCGAGCGCCCCGGTGCCGTACGAGATGCCGGCCGTGTGCGTGAGCAGGTCGCGGATCGTGATCTGGCGATTGGCCGGCACCACGGCCACGCGTCCGTTGATCGTGCCGAGCACGGTGGTCTTCGCGAAGGCGGGGATGAACTTCGAGACCGGATCGGAGATCGAGAGCCGGCCCTCTTCGGCCAGCATCATGATGCCCACGCTCACGACGGCCTTGGTCATCGAGGCGATGCGGAAGATCGTGTCGGGCGCCATGGCCGCGCCGGCCTCGCGGTCGCGCGCGCCGGCCGCCTCGAGATAGGCCACCTGGCCGTTGCGGACGACGAGCGTGACGGTGCCGGCCACCTGATTCGCGTCCACGGCGTCCTTCATCACGCGCGTGAGCCGGGCGAGCCGCTCGCTCGAGAGGCCCACGGCTTCCGGCGAGGCCGCCTTCGGGAGCGCCTGGGCGTGGAGCGGGGTGGCCGCAAGGGCGAGAGCAACGAGCGCGGCGGCTGCGCGGATGGTGAATCGCATCATGATGACAACTCCCGCCGGTCGGCAATGAAGTAGAGCGGACGCTTCATCGACTCGACGAAGCTCTTGGTGAGGTAGACGCCCACGGTGCCGATGGCGAGGATGAT
>JBIKUN010000071.1:0-22131 GCA_044347565.1 Vicinamibacterales bacterium
GCACGCTGCCGGTGACCGCGGTGGGCGTCGCCAACGCGGCCGGCGTGCTGCTGCTGCTCTCGACGGTGGTCTTCTTCGGCTGGCTGCTCACGAGCGGCGACTACACGCGGGCCGAGCGGAAGCGGCTCATCGTCGTGGCCGTCCTGTTCCTCGCCTCGGCGCTCTTCTGGTCGGTCTTCGAGCAGGCGGGTTCGACGCTCAACCTCTTCGCCGACCGCAACACCGACACCAGCATCTTCGGCCTGTCGTTCCCGAGCAGCTGGTTCCAGAGCGTCAATTCGTTCTTCATCTTCACGCTGGCGCCGGTCTTCGCGTGGGCCTGGGTGGCGCTGGCGAAGAACGGGCAGGAGCCGACGAGCCCCGGCAAGTTCGTCTACGGCCTCATCGCCGTCGGCCTCGGCTTCCTCATCCTGGTCATCCCGGCGGGCGCCGCGGCGACCGGCGCCAAGGCCAGCCCGCTCTGGCTCATCGCCACGTATCTGCTCCACACGATCGGCGAGCTGACGATCAGTCCCGTGGGCCTGAGCGCGATGACGCGCCTCGCGCCGGCCCGCATCGCCGGCATGGTGATGGGCGTGTGGTTCCTCGGCACATCGGTCGGCAACTTCATCGGCGGCCGTACTGCCGGCTTCTACGAGTCGATGGCGCTGCCGACGCTCTTCGGCGCCGTCGGCGGCTTCGCCATCGTGGCCGGTCTCGTGCTGCTCGTGTTCGTCGGGCCGCTCCGCCGCATGACCGAGTCGGCCGACGAGGGATCCGCCCGCTGACCCTGCTGCTTTCGACCTACGACCTCGGCCGGCAGCCGCTGGCGCTCGCCTCTGCGGCGGCCTCGCTGCGCCGGGCCGGGCTCGTGGTCCGCGTCTGCGATCTGGCGGTGGACCGGCTGCCCGCCGGCGCCCTCGACGGCGTGACCTTCGTGGCCGTGTCCCTGCCGATGCACACCGCCACGCGTCTTGCGCTGCCGGTGTTGCGCACGCTGCGAGCCCGCCGGCCGGATGTGCGGCTCTGCGCGTTCGGCCTCTACGCGCCGCTGAACGAAACCCTGCTGCGTGCCGAGGGCGTGGATCTCGTGCTCGGGCCGGAACGGGGCGACGACCTCGTGGCCGCGGCCCGCGCCGCTCAGGGGATGGCGACGGCGGACGCGCCTGCGGCCGTCGCCAGTGCCGGCGCCCGGGCGCGCGCGCTGGCTCTCGTGCCCGACCGCACGGGGCTCCCCGCGCTCGAACGCTACGCGCGCGTGCGCTGGCCCGATGGCCGCGAGGGCATCGCCGGCGTGGCCGAGTCGTCACGCGGCTGCAAGCACACGTGCCGGCATTGTCCGATCGTGCCGGTCTACGAGGGCCGCTTCGTGGCCGTGCCCGTCGAGGTCGTGCTCGACGACATCGGCGCGCAGGTGGCGCAGGGCGCCACGCACATCACCTTCGCCGACCCCGACTTCTTCAACGGCCCGACGCACGCGCTGCGGCTCGTGGAGGCACTCCACGCGGCGTGGCCGGCGCTCACCTACGACGCGACCATCAAGGTCGAGCACCTGCGGCGTCACGACGCGCTGCAGCCGCGGCTCGTCGAGACGGGCTGCGCGTTCGTGACCACCGCCGTCGAGTCGCTCGACGATGCCGTGCTGGCGCGTCTCGACAAGGGCCACACCCGCGCCGATGTCGAGGCGGTGACGGCGCGGTGCCGGGCCCTCGGACTCGCCCTCGCGCCGACGTTCCTCGCCTTCACGCCGTGGACGACACTCGACGGCTACCGCCGCTTCCTCGACGACATCGATGCGCTCGGTCTCGTGCCGCACGTGGCCCCGGTGCAGTGGACGCTGCGCCTGCTGGTCACGCAGCACTCGCGGCTGCTCGAGCTCGATGACATCCGCGCGGTGGTCCGGCCGTTCGATCCGGCAACGCTCACGCATCCGTGGACCCATCCCGACCCGCGTGTGGACGCCCTGCAGCGGGCGGTGATGGCGCGCGTGGGTGTGGCGCCGCACGAACCGCGCGAGACGACGTTCGAGGCCATCCGCGCGCTCGCGGATACAGCGGCCGGCGTCGCCCGGACGCCGATGCCGCCGCGCGTGTCGCGGGCGGCCATTCCGTATCTCACCGAGCCTTGGTACTGTTGAGCGGAGCCATCGGGAGAGCAGGTGGCTCTTCTCTAGCAGGGAACAGGGAACAGGGACTGGCGTTCGAGATGATCGATGATCGCGTCCGGCCGCGTGTGCTGCTGTGCGCCACGACGACGGGCTATCAGACGCGGATGTTCGACGAGGCGGCAGTCCGTCTCGGCGTGGACCTCGTGCTCGCCAGCGATCGCTGCGATCGTCTCGACGACCCGTGGCGCGATCGCGCCATCCCTGTGCGGTTCCACGACGACGCCGGCGCCCTCTCCGCCGTCGAGACCGCGCTCGGGCGGGCGCTGCTGCACGGCGTGCTCGCGGTGGGCGACCGGCCGGCCGTGCTGGCCGCCCGCGTGGCCGAGGCGCGTGGTCTGCGGTGGCATGCGGTGGAAGGCGCCCGCGCCGGACGCGACAAATGGCGCTTCCGGGCCGCCCAGCACGCCGCCGGCCTCCCCGCGCCGCGGGGCCTCGTCGTCGACGCCGGCCGCCTGGTGATACCGGACGGCGTGCGCTATCCCTGCGTGGTGAAGCCGCTCGTGCTCTCGGGCAGTCGCGGCGTGATTCGCGCCGACACGCCCGGCGCGCTGACGGCGGCGCTGGCGCGCGTGGCGGCGATCCTCGAGGCCGGCGACGTCCGCGACCTGCGCGACGACGCGGCCCGGCAGATCCTCATCGAAGACTACGTCGAGGGCTATGAGGTGGCCGTCGAGGGCCTGATGACCCGCGGCACGTTCCGCGCGCTCGCGGTGTTCGACAAGCCCGAGCCGCTCGCCGGTCCGTTCTTCGAGGAGACGATCTACGTGACGCCCACGGCTCGCACCGCGGCCGACGGCGATGCCGTGGTGGCGGCGGTGACGGCGGCGGCCCGCGCGTCAGGACTGCAGCATGGTCCGGTGCACGCGGAGTGCCGGGTGACGCCGGACGGTGTCGTCGTGCTCGAAGCCGCGGCGCGGCCAATCGGCGGCCTGTGTGCCCGGGCCCTGCGTCTGCGAGACGGCGACGGGGAGGAATGGCCGCTCGAGCAGGACCTGCTCGCGCATGCCATCGGGCGTGGCCGCGAGGTCACGCTCGCGCCCGGCGCGACCGGCGTGATGATGGTGCCGATTCCGCGGGCCGGCGTGCTGCGCGAGGTCGCGGGTGTCGAGGCGGCGCGCGCCGTGCCCGGCGTGGCGGATGTCACCATCACCGCCAAGGCCGGCCAGATCCTGCAGACGCTGCCCGAGAGCGCGAGTTATCTCGGCTTCATCTTCGCGCGCGGGGCGGGCGAGCGCGACGTCATGGTGGCCCTGCGCGCCGCGCACGCCTGCCTGCACTTCACGATCGGCGCGGTGGTGCCGATGCGGCGCGAGGAGGGGTGACGGCGACCGCCACCGGCGCCGGCTACTTCGAGCGGGGCGGCACGTAGCCGGGCGGCAGTGCCGCGTTCTCGCCGAAGAAGAACTCTTCCATCTGCGTGCGGATGAGTTCCTGGCCTTCCTTCTGCCACGGCAGCAGGCGGTACTCGTTCAGGATCATCTTCTGGCGCTCTTCCCACTGCTTCCACGCCTGCGCCGAGACCTCGTTGAAGATCCGCTGGCCGATCTCACCGGGCCACGGCGGCGTGTCGAGGCCGGGCAACTCGGCCTGGAGCTTGACGCACTGCACGAGGCGGACGCCGGCGGGGGAGAAGGACTGCGAAGGGGGATGCGAGTGATCGCCGCTCATGCGGATGATTGTACCGAGCTTCGCGCGCCGACGCTCGTCGTATCATCAGGGCGGCTCTCATGACTCCTGAGGATCGCCATCGCGTCTGCTGGTACAGTCGGCGTACCGCGCAGCTGCCGGCCGAGCTCGGGCTCCACACCATCATGGACGGCCAGCTGCTGTACTGCGCGCATCCGATGCTCTGGCCGATCGTCGGCTACGAGTTCGACGTCAGCAACTGCGCCCAGTGCGACTACTTTCGCCAGGCCCGCAGCACCGCGCCATCGCGGTAGCCGGCTGTCCGCAACGCCCCTCTCGCTGAATGCTTTCAATACTCGTCAGTTGCGGCGAGTATTGAAAGCATTCATTTTTCGGCCCGTCTTAGCTCCCTTGAAATTCGGAACCGCTGCATTTTCAGTAATTTATGGCCACGCAGCTCAACGGGTCCGACTGGTACGTCGCTTGCCCTGCTTCTTTACAGCAGATTCAGCACAGCCAGAGGTGATTCGTGAGCGAGAAGCCCAAAGCCAGGCGCGGATTCGCGTCGATGTCCCCGGAAAAGCAGCGTGAGATCGCCAGCAAGGGCGGTCGGGCGGCACACGCCAAGGGAACGGCCCATGAGTGGTCGTCCAGCGAGGCACGTGACGCGGGTCGCAAGGGCGGGATGGTGAGTCGCGGTGGCCGCGGCAAGCTCCCGGCCGAACAGGAGCCGGCGGCCTAGTGCCGCCGTGACGCCGCGCGTGCGACCTGGACGCGCGCGTCGTTGAAGCAGGCGCCGCCGCCCAGGTCTGTCAACGTGTCGGGTACGAGGGCGTTCGACGTGAGGCCGTTGCCGGTGTGCCGGCGCCACACGCCTTTCGGGAACGCCACCGTGCCCGGCCGCACGAGGCCTGTGACCTTCACCGGGCAGTCGAGCGTGCCGAGCGCGTTCGAGATGGTGACATCGTCGCCGTCCTCGAGCCCACGCGCCGCGGCGTCGTCCGGATGCATCTCGAGGCGCACGGCCGGCCGCTCGAGTTCGCCGAGTGTCGAGCTGATGGTGCGCTCCGACGCCGGTGAGATGAGCGCCAGCGGATAGTCCGCCGTACCCGGATCTTCGATGTACGCGTAGAGCCCCTGCGGGGCTTCGCGATCGAGATGGTCAGGGAAGAGCGCCACCTTGCCGTCGGGCGTGCGCGGGAAGACGTCCACGAACTGAATCGGGCGCCCGTTCCACGGCGGCGTTGCGCCGCCACGGTCGCCGATCTCGGCCTGCATGTCGCCTGGCAGCGCCGCCATCACCTGCAGCATCTGTTCGAGTTCCCCGGTGGCGTCGCTGTCGCGGGCGAGGTCCATGCGGGCGAGCAGGTCGGCGAAGACATCGGTGTTGGGCCGTGACTCGGCCACCGGCTCGATGACCGGCCTCGCCAGATGCATCGACAGCGACCCGTAGGCCTTGGCGAAGTCGTAGTGTTCGAGGAAGGTCGTGGCCGGCAGCACGACATCGGCGTAGACCGCCGTGTCGGTCAGCACCTGATCGAAGACCACGGTGAAGAGGTCCTCGCGGGCGAGGCCGGCGAGCACACGCTGCTGGTCGGGCAGTGTCACGGCCGGATTGCAGTTGTAGACGAAGAGTCCCCGCACGGGCGTGCCCGTCGGCTCGAGCAGTTCGCGCCCGACGCGGTTCATGTTGACGATCCGGGTTGGCGGCTCGGCGTCCTCGCGCCACGAGGGCGTGATGCCCCACGACCCCGAGTTGCTCATCGAATAGCCGCCCCCGCGCACGCCGAACTTGCCGCCCACGGCCGGCAGCGCCAGCACCGCTGCCGCCGCGTTGCCGCCGTTGCGGTTGCGCTCGAGGCCCCAGCCGCACTTGATGAGGGCCGGCGAGGCCGACGCGTACAGGCGCGCCACCTGTTCCAGATCGGCCACGCGCAGGCCGCTCACCTCGGCCGCTCGCTCGAAGGTCCACGCGGTGGCGCGTTCGCGCAACTGCTCCCAGCCGGTGGTGTGCGCGTCGAGGAACGCGCGATCGGCGGCGCCGCTCTCGAAGAGATGCCGGTGCAGCGCGAGCGCGACGGCCACGTCGGTGCCGGGCCGGAGCGCGAGGTGGATGTCGGCCTGCCGCGCCACCGTCGTCGCCCGCGGATCGATCACGACGAGTGTGGCGCCGCTGGCCCGCGCCTGCTGCAGGTACGGCATCAGGTGGATGCCGGAGGCCGACGGGTTGGCGCCCCACACGAGAATCACCTTCGCGTGTTCGTAGTCGGTGTAGACGACCGACGGCATCTTGCCATACAGGCCCATGTTGGCGGCGCCGGTGGGCGCCGCGCAGACCGTGCGATCGAGCCGGGCCGCGCCGAGGCGGCGGAAGAAGGCTGCGTCGGTCGTGTCCTGGGTGAGCAGACCGTTCGAGCCGCCGTAGGAGAGCGGCAGGATGGCCTCGCCGCCATGGGTCGCCCGGATCTCGCCGAACGTCGTGGCGATGGTGTCGAGCGCGTCGTTCCAGCTCACCCGGCGAAACCGGCCTTCGCCCTTCGCGCCCACGCGCACGGCGGGGAAGTGGAGCCGGTCTTCGCCGTAGACGCGGCGATCGAACTGCCGCACCTTGCTGCAGATGAAGCCGCCGGTGACGGGATTGACCGTGCTGCCGTCGATGACGGTGATGCGCCCGCCGCGCACCGTGACGCTCAGCGTGCAGGCGTCGGGGCAGTCGAGCGGGCAGGCCGTGTCAACGGTGGCTTCGGGCGGGGCGACGGCGGGGCGGATTGCCATGCGCTATCTTATCAAGCGCCCGCGGGCGCCGCGTTCTCGCCGCGGCTAGGGCGTGGCCGCGCGCGGCTTCACGCGGGCGCCGTCCTTCAGTTCGCGCAGCGCCTGAAAGGGCCCCGAGACGATCGACGTGCCGTCGGCCACGCCGTCGACCTCGATCTGCAGGCCACCGATGATGCCCGTGGTGAGCTTGCGGAACGTGGCGATGCCGTTCTCGACCACGAAGACGCCCGTGTCGCTGCCGCGCTGCACGACGGCCTGAAGCGGCACCGCCAGCACGTTCGTCCGCTCGGCCACAAGGATTTCGGCGTCGCACGTCAGGCCGGGCCGGAGCGCCGAGATATCCCCGGTGAGGCGCACCCTGACCTTGAACTCGCGCGCCGCGGCCTGCGTGCCCACCTGCGGCAGCGCGCTTGCGCCGATCTCCACGACCTTGCCCGGGAACTTGCGTCCGCCGGCGGCTTCGAGCGACACGGTGGCGATGTTGTCGAGCGCCAGGCGCAGCACGTCGGCTTCGGCCACCTTGACCTCGGCGTTGATGGCGCTCAGATCCGACACGGTCATGAGGATCGTCCCCGGCTGGTTCTGCACGCCGATGACGACCATCTCGCCTTCTTCGACATCGAGGCGCGTGACCACGCCGTCGATGGGGGCGGTGATCTCGGTCTTGTCCAGCAGGTCGCGGGCACGCGTCTGTTCGGCGCGGCCCTGGGTCACGCGGCGTTCGGCGGCGTCCCGGGTCTGGGCCCCGCGGGCGACCGCGGCCGCCGCGGCATCGGCCTGCGCCGCGGCGCTCTCGGCGTTGGCCGTCGCGGTGTCGAGCTCCGACTGCGGGATGAGGCCAGCGGTACGCAGGTCCTTCGCGCGGGCGAGCGCCTTCTGCGTTTCGGCCGCCCGGGCGCGCGCGGCCTCCAGGTCAGCCTGGGCCGACCGCGCCTGATCGGCGGCGCCGCGGGCGTCGGCTTCGAGCGCCCCGAGGCCCGCGGAGGCGGCAGCGGCGGAACTGGCGGCCTGCACCCGGTCGATACGCGCCAGCACCTGGCCGGCCTTCACGCGGTCGCCCTCCCTCACGGAGAGGCCGACCAGACGGCCCATGGCGCTCGAGCCGATGTCGGCGTAGCGGGTGGCCACGATCTCGCCCGACGCCGTCACGAACGACTGCAGGGTGGGGACCCGGGACACGGTGGCGAGGTCGACGTCAGTGGCTTCTGGGCCTCCGCGCCGGGACATCACGGCGAATCCGACGAGGGCGAGCACGACGAGGGCGATGAGCAGGCGGCGCGGGGGCATCACGGGTAAGTGTATGCTTTCGACGCACCGTTCGACGCGGAGGTCCCCGTATCTCGGGGCCTGCGACAGGCTTTCTGCGTCCAATGGCTCGTCCTTATGTCCCCACCGTCGCGCGTTCGCCGAGTCACCGATGCCATGTGGCAGGGCGTGGCGGCCGCTGCCGCGCACCGCCTGCGCTCGTCGCTCGGCGCGCTGGCCATCGCCGCCGCCGTCGCCACGATCGTCATCGTCGTCGCCGCGCTCGACGGCGTGGCCGCCTATGCCCGCACCACGACGGCCCGGGCCTTCGGGTCCGAAACCTTCCTCATCGCGCAGGTGGCGTCGCCCGGCCGTGTCTCCCGGCGCGAACTGCAGGAGCAGCTGCAGCGCAATCCGGCGATTCGCCGGATCGAACTCACGGCGATCGAGCGGCTGGCCGGTGGGCTCGTCGAATACGCGCCGAACGCCCAGACCACGGCGGAAGTGGCCGCCGGCGGGCGCACCTATGAGAACGGCGCCGTGACCGGCACCTGGTCCACCCTGGCCGACCTGCGCGATCTGGCCATCGTGCGCGGCCGGTTCTTCCGCGCCGACGAAGACCGCTCCGGCGCGCAGGTGGCCGTCATCGGCGCGGATGTGGCCGACACGCTCTATCCGGGGCAGGACGCGCTCGGCAAGTCCATCCGGCTCGCCGGCCGCCGCTTCGAGGTCATCGGCCTGCAGGACCGCCTGGGGAACTCGGGCGGCGCCTCGCTCGACCGCTATGTCTGGATTCCGCTCTCGGCCTACGAACGTGCCTTCGGCTCGCCGCGCAGCCTGCAGATCTTCGCCAAGACCACGGCCGGCCATCCCTCGGTGGACGGCGAAGACCGCGCCCGTATCTCGCTGCGCGCCGCGCGCCGTCTCGAGCCCGGCGTAACCGACACCTTCGACCTGCTCACGCCCGATGCGGCGCGTGGCTTCGTGCTGAACCTCTCGCAGCGGATCGGCGCGGCGGCGGGCCCGATTTCGGCGATGGCGCTGCTGGCCGCGATCGTCGTCGTGACCAACACCGTGCTCGTCTCGGTCACGACGCGCACCCGCGAGATCGGCGTGCGCCGCGCGCTCGGCGCCTCGCGCGCCCAGGTCATGCAGGAAGTCCTGTCGGAGGCGGTGGTCGTCGCCGTGGTCGGCGGCGTCGTGGGCGTGGCCGTGGCGGCCGCGCTCGTGCAGCTCCTGGCGTCGGCGCTCGGTGTGCCGATCGGCGTGAGTCTTACCACCCTGACGGTTGCCATCAGCGCGGCCGGGCTGAGCGGTATCCTCGCCGGCTGGTATCCGGCGCGCCGGGCCACGCGGCTCGACGTCATCACGGCGCTGAGGACGGAATAGATGGCCGTGCACGCTGCCCAGAGTCCGCTTGCCGCGCTGCTGTCGTCGGTGCGCGAAGCCGCCCGTCTCGCGTGGGACTCGCTGCGGTCGCAGCCGGCGCGTTCGGGGCTGGCGATTGCCGGCGTCGTCATCGGCATCGTCACCGTCGTGCTCGTGGCCTCGGTGCTCGTCGGCCTGCGCAACAGCGTCGCGCAGCTCTTCCGCGAACTCGGCACCGACAACATCTTCGCCTTCCACCGCAACGGCGACCCCTACACGCCGGCCTCCGACCGCGACGCGCTGCGCCGGCCGCTGCTGCCGGCCTACGCCGAGACGATCGAGCGGCTGGGTCCGTCGGTGCGCGACGTCGGCGTGCAGCTGCTCATACCCGCCGTGACCTCCACCCGCACGATTACCGCGCGCGCCGGCAGCAACGAGTCCGATTCCGTCCTGCTCGAGGGCGTGTCGTCGAACTTCTTCGACGTGACGGGTGCCGAGTTCGCGGCCGGCCGGCCGTTCAGCGATGCCGAGAACCGCGTCGTGGCGCCCGTGGCCGTCATCGGGGCCAACGTCGCCACCGCGCTTTTCGGGCCGGGCGACGCGGTGGGGAAGCCATTCCTGCTCGGCGGCGAGCGCTACTTCGTGGTGGGCGTGCTGGCGAAGCGCAAGGGCACGTTCTTCGGCGAGAACCGCAACGACAACGTGGTGTCGCTGCCGGTGGCGACGGCCAAGCGCCGTTTTCCAGAGGCCGAGAACACGGTGCTCTACATCCGCGCGCGGGCCGGCGTGCGCGAACGGGCGCGTGGCGAGGCGGAGACGATCCTGCGGCTGCTGCGCGGCGTGCGGCGCGACGAGGAGAGCGACTTCAATCTCTCGACGTCGGACCAGATCATCGCGCAATTCGACAAGCTCGGCGCCCAGATCTTCCTCGCCACCGTCGGCCTCGCCGCCGTGAGCCTCATCATCGGCGGCATCGGCATCGCCAACGTCATGGTCATGAGCGTCACCGAACGCACGCGTGAAATCGGCGTGCGGCTCGCCATCGGGGCCAAGCGGCGCGAGGTGCTGCGGCAGTTCCTGTTCGAAGCGGCGATGCTCTCGGGCGCCGGCGGGCTCGCCGGTGTCGTGACCGCCACGGTGCTCGGGCTCATCGCCACGGCGCTCGCGCCCGGCTTCCCGGCCGTGCCGCCGCTCTGGGCCGTGGCATCCGGTCTCGCCACGTCGATCGGGGTCGGCGTCATCGCCGGCTACTGGCCGGCCCGCCGCGCCTCCGCGCTCGACCCTGTCGAGGCCCTCCGCTACGAGTGATGGCGGGCCTTCCGCGCGTGGTCGTCGCCGGCGGCGGCTTTGCGGGGTTGGCCGCGGTGCGGGCCCGACATCGCGGCGCCGGTCCGCTGGATATCGTCGTGCTCGTGCAGTGGCTGGTGGCCTGCGTCACCCGCCAGCGCGGCGTGCGGCTCATCACCGGCGACGAACGCTGACCCTCAGCGTTCGAGGCGCAGCACCCGGCCCGACAGACTGCCGGTGAAGGTGCCGCGGTCGCGGGCCACGCGCCCGTTCACCACGATCGTGTCGAGGCCCTCGGCGAGCTGGTGCGGGTTCTCGTAGGTCGAGGCTTCGCGCACGCGCGCCAGATCGAAGACGAGCAGGTCCGCGAAGGCGCCGGCGCGGACGACGCCGCGGTCCTTCAGGCCGAACACTTCCGCGGCGAGCGCCGTCATCGAGCGGATGGCGAAGGGCAGCGCCACGACGCCACGCTCGCGCACGTAGCGCTGCAGCTTGCGCGGGAAGGCGCCATAGGCGCGTGGGTGCGGCTTGCCTTCGGTCATCGGCTGCAGGTCGCCGTCGGTGCACGTCATCGTCCACGACTGCCGCATGATGAGCGCGATGTCGTCTTCCGACATGTTGAACGACACGAGGCCGGCGTCGCCCTTTTCGAGCAGCGTGAGTGCGTACTCCTCCGGCGGCAGTCCCGCGGCCTTCGCCAGGTCCGAGAGACGTTTGCCTTCGAGCGACGTGTCGGGCGCGTACTCCGAGATGAGGAACGTGTCGGCGCCGCCGCGGCGCGCGAGATTCGCCCGCACCTCGTCGCGCACCTTGCCGCGCAGTTCGCCGGTGATGCGGCGGGTGAGCACCTCGCGGCCGCCCACCTGCGCCCAGCGGGGGATGAGCGCGCCGACGATGCCGGTGCCGCTCGCTTCATAGGGATACTGGTCCGCGAACACCGGCACGCCGCGGGCACGCGCCGCCTCGATATGCGCGACGAGCGTCTTCGACAGGCCCCAGCTGGCCGGGCCGAGCGCCTTCATGTGCGTGACCACACCGGTCACGCCGCCCTGCTCGGCGATCTCGATGACTTCGTCCACCGCCGCCACGACGCCCACGCCGTAGTCGGCCTCGTCGCGGATGTGGCTGCTGTAGCTGCCGCGGAAGGGCGCCACTTCCTTCGCCATGGCGATGACTTCCGCGGTCTTCGAATAGGAGCCGGGCGCGTAGTAGAGGCCGCTCGAGAGGCCGAACGCGCCGGCCCGCATGCCGTCGCGCACGAGCGCGTTCATGCGCGCCTGGTCGGCCGGCGTCGGATCGCGATCGCTCATGCCGAGCACCGCCGCGCGCACGGAGCCGTGCGGCACCATGAGCCCGACGTTCGGGCCGATGCCGCCCTTCTCGTAGCCGGCACGTTGCGCCACGAGGTCCACCGGGCCGCCGCCGTCTGGATTCACGAGCACCGTCGTGATGCCCTGGGCGAGCACCGGGCGGCCGTCCCGGAGCCCGGGCGTGGCCAGGCCGGGACCGGCATGCGAGTGGACGTCGATGAACCCGGCGGTGACGTAGCGGCCCGCCGCGTCGATGACGGTCGCAGCGGTGGCGGCGCCGAGGTCGCCGACGGCGCGGATGCGATCGCCGGTCACGCCCACATCCGCGCGCACCGGCGCGCTGCCGGTGCCGTCCACGACCTCTCCGCCGCGAATGATGAGGTCGTAGCGGGTCTGGGCCCGCACGCCCGCCGCCGCCGCGGCCAGCAGGACGAGGAGCAGGACAGGGGCGGGGCGTCGGCTGGGGTTGGGCATGGTGTCAGGGGCGGCGGCGTGCCGCGCGCGCCCGAATTGTAGCGGCCCCGGGGACCCGGGCGTGGCCGGGCTGTCGTCTTCCATGCGGGAAACCGATACAATCGATGTCTCGGCGGCGGCCCCGCCGCCCGAACAGCAGGCCATGACCCACAAGAACCGCTTCGACCCTGAACCGACGACCGCTGAACTTGCCGCCCTGATGGGCTGGGCCACCTCGGGCACCGCCTGGGGGGAACTGTCGTTCGATCAGGCGGATGGCTTCGCGCCAGGAGACGACACCGACCTGCCCGGCACCGACGTCAGCGACGACAAGGGATACGGGTTCGGCGTCTAGCGCACCCCGAGTCCCTGGTCCCTAGTCCCTGTTCTTCCTCGCATACTTCGTGTCCACGTAGTCGTCGACCAACTGCTGGAACGCCGCCGCGAGCTCTTCGTAGCTGCCGCGCAGCGTCGAGTGGTGTTCGCCGTCGATGAACACGGGGCAGGTCGGGGCTTCGCCGGTGCCCGGCAGTGAGATGCCGATGTTCGCGGCCTTCGATTCGCCGGGGCCGTTCACGACACAGCCCATCACCGCGAGCGTGAGCGTTTCCACGCCCTCGTACTTCACCTTCCACACCGGCATCTGCTCGCGGATGTAGCCCTGCACGCGTTCTGCGAGCTCCTGGAACGTGGAGCTCGTCGTGCGGCCGCAGCCCGGGCACGCGGTGACGCTCGGCGCGAACGTGCGCAGGCCCATCGCCTGCAGGATCTCGCACGACGCGTACACCTCTTCGCGGCGATCGCCGCCGGGGCGCGGCGTGAGCGACACGCGGATGGTGTCGCCAATCCCTTCGTTGAGCAGCGCACCGAGCGCCGCCGCCGACCACGTCAGCCCCTTCACGCCCATGCCGGCTTCGGTCAGGCCGAGGTGCAGCGGCTGCGTCGTCTGCTTCGCGAGCGCGCGATACACCTGGATGAGGTGCGTCGGCCGCGACACCTTGCACGAGATGATGATCTGGTTGACCGTGAGGCCGCTCTCGAGCGCGAGTTCGGTCGACTGCAGGGCCGAGAGCACCATGCACTCGTTCACGATCTCGTCGGAGGTGAGGCCGAGATTGCGGTCGGTGTTCTCCTGCATCCGCGCCATCACCAGCTCCTGGTTCAGGGAGCCGCCGTTGACGCCGATGCGCACCGGTTTGCCGTGGTCGCGCGCCACGCCGCAGATGGTCGCGAACTGCTCGTCGCGCCGCTTGCCCGTGCCGACGTTCCCGGGGTTGATGCGGTACTTGTCGAGCGCCGCCGCGCAGTCGGGGAAGCGGGTGAGCAGCAGGTGGCCGTTGTAGTGGAAGTCGCCGATGAGCGGCGCCGTCACGCCGGCATCGAGCATGCGCTGCTTGATCTCGGGCACGGCGGCCGCCGCCTCGGGGAGATTCACGGTGACGCGCACCAGCTCCGAGCCGGCCTCGGCGAGTTCGATGCACTGCCGCGCGGGGGCCACCGCGTCGGCCGTGTCGGTCATCGTCATCGACTGTACGGCCACCGGGGCGCCGCCGCCCACCGTGAGTGGGCCCACCTTCACCGGCACCGTTCTGTGCCGCGACGTCAGTTGAATCATGGTCGGACCGGGGGTCAGTGTTCTTCGCGCCAGCCGCTCTCGAGCAGCGTGACCTTGATGTCGTCGGCGCGAAAGAGGGCGACGTCGAGGGCGTCGAAGTTCTCGGCCCGATCCATCACGTCGTCCACGAACACGGTGAGCGTTGAATGCGGCTCACCAGGAATGACGACGGCGCGGGCCTGTTCACCAGCCTTGCTCCACAGGCGCCAGAGGACGGTGGGACTCGACAACTCCATCGCCCCGATCATATCGCGGGGCGGTCAGGCGCCGGCAGAGGCCTTGGTGGCGGCGGTGTAGGCGGCGGACTGCCCGCGGGCAATCGAGAGCACGTCCCACGCCTCGCCCTTGAGATGCTTGGCGACGAGCACGATCTGGTAGGCGTGGCCGGCGTAATGCGCGAGCTGGCGGGTGAGGGCGGCGAGCACCGGCTGGCCCTCGCCGCGGATCGTGACGGTGCGCGTGAGGTCGTCGTCGGTGAGCGTGGCGAGTGTGTCGAAGAGCGTCTGCCAGCCCGACTGCCACGACACCATGAGCGCGTCGCGGGTGAGCACGGGCGGTTCGAACTCGGCGTCGCGTTGACGCCACGGCTTCTCGCCGTCGGTCGTGAGGAAATCCGTCCAGCGCGAGCGCATGTTGCCGGCCAGGTGCTGCATCAGCATGGCCACGCTGTTCGCCTCGGCGTCGAGACGCGTGTGCAGCTGCGCGTCGGAGAGCTGCGCGATGGCGCGCTCGGAGAGCTGGCGGGTTTTCTGGAATTCGCGCGTGAATGCGTCGACCACCAGACGGCCCGCCATGGTGCTACTCCTTGTCGTCGCTCGTGTCGTCCGCGCCGGTATCGGCGTCGGCCTTCATGAAATCCGGCAGCGCGTCGTCACCGGTGGCCGCGGCTTCATCCGAGTCGTCGAGACTGTAGGCGCGTCCCGTGAACTTGGTCGGGATGGGGCCCTTGGGGCCGCGTTCCTTGGCGGCGAAGCCGGGCTTCGGCCCCTTCTTGCCCTTGGGCGGCGCCGGCGGCCCGAAGTTGCGGGCGCGGGCGATGGCCGCTTCGGTGAGCGGCGGATCGCCGGGGTTCTGACGGAACGCGGGACGCGGCGAGTAGCCGCCTTCCCCTGGCGGACGCGGCGTGAAGCCACCCGGCCGGGGCGGGAAGCCGCTGCCCGGAGGCCGCGGCGCGAAGCCGCCGCCCGGACGGGGCGGGCCGCTGGGGCCACGGTCGTCGCGGGCCCGCGCCTCGCTCACCGCGAGCGGCCGGCCCATGAAGAGCTGACCGTCGAAGCGCTTCACGGCCTCTTCGGCCAGGGCGCGCTCGCCGTACTCGACAAAGGCGAAGCCGCGCGCGCGACCCGTCTCACGATCGAGCGGCCGCACGATCTGCGTGGGCGGTCCGACCTGAGCGAAATGCGCGCGGATGTCGTCTTCGGTGGCGTTGTAGGGAAGGTTTCCGATGAACAGGCGAACGGCTGGCACGGCTGGTTACTCTTGAGGTTCCGCGGGGCGACTCAAAGGTTGGAGCGACGCGATGTCTCCGCGCTGGGATCGGGGCGACAAGTGGTGGAAAGTGGAAGCGTCAAACCTTTGGGGACGCGGGGGAGCATAGCAGGAAGGCCGCAGGTCTGCAACGCATCCGGCGGGCCGGCGGATCAGAGCGCCTGGGGCGACTTCAGCTCGGCCAGCAGGGTCTCGAGCGCCACGACGCGCTGGCGGAGCACGTCGCGCTGGGCCGGCCGGCAGGCGGCCTGCAACTGGGCCGTCGTGTCGGCGAGGGCCAGGGCGACCGACTCGGCGCGCTGCTGGCGGTCGCGGGCCTCTGGCGAGAGCGCCGGGCCGGCCGGCCGCCGGGCGCCCCGGTCTTCCTGCTGTGATTCGACCGCCTTGCTCTCCCAGCCGCGCGCCACACCTCCAGCATAGCAGCCGCCGGCAGCCCGGTTGCGCCCGTGCGCTCGGCCTCGCTACACTGCAGCCGTCCCTCGCGGGGGCCGCCCTCGGACGTAACCAGGCCCCCTACCTGCGCCGAGTGCTCGCCATGGCGCGGATGGAGGTTGTGCGAGCACACGCCACGCGTGTGCGCCGCGCGGCCTCCCGCCGTGTCGCGCCCGCCGGGGAGATCGACATGTCCGCTACCGTCCGCTTCACCGCCGTCACCCCGAATCTCATCGTTCGCGACATCGCGCGCAGCACCACGTTCTACTGCGACGTGCTCGGCTTCACGATCAAGGACACCGTGCCGCCCGAGGCGCCGTTCGTCTTCGTGTGGCTCGAGCGCGACGGCGTCACCGTGTTCCTGAACGACGCGGTCGCCGCCGCGAAAGATCTGCCCGCGTTCGAGACTCCAGCCTTCGGAGGCACGTGCACGCTGTTCGTGGCCGTGGAGGGTGTTGACGCCCTGCACGCGCAGGTCGCCGGCCAGGTGCCGATCGTGATGCCGCTGCACACGCAGTGGTACGGGATGCGCGAGTTCGCCGTGCACGATCCCGACGGGCACGTCATCACGTTCGCCGAACGTGTGGCCACAGCGTGAAGCCGACGGCGACGCCCGTGCGCGCCGCGCTCGACGAGGCCTGCCGCCAGCTGGCGGCGGGCCCGTCTGAGCCGGGCATCGCGCCGGCGGCAGCGCCGGCCGGCTGGATCCTCGACAACGCGGACCTGCTCTGGCCGGGGATGCGCGTGCTGGATGTGGCGGCCGGCAGCGGCCGGCACGCCCGGCTCTTCGCGGCGGCAGGCTGGCCGGTCACGGCCCTTGACCGCGACGCCGACAAGATGGCCACGCTCGCGGCCGAGGCCGCGCGGCGGCAGTGGCCGCTCACGGCCGTCGTGCGCGATCTGGAGACCGGCGCCGCTGACCTCGGCGAGGCCGCCTGGGATCTCGTGGTCGTGACGCACTACCTGCACCGGCCGCTCATGCCGGCCCTCGTCCGCGCACTCGCCCCTGGCGGCGTGCTGCTCTACGAAACGTTCACCACGGCGCAGGCCGCGCGTGGCAAGCCGACCAACCCGGCCTTTCTGCTGCTGCCCGGCGAACTGCCGCGCCTCGCCGCCCCGCTCGAGGTCGTGCGGCAGCGCGAAGGGGACGTCGATGGGCGCATGGTGGCGTCGATCGCCGCGCGCCGGCTCAGCCGGCCGGAGCCGGCGTGACGCCGGCGGCCGCGTTCTCGAACGCGCGCGATACCCGTTCTGCCGTCACGCCGGAGTGCGAGCTGTGCCACGTGGCGCGGCCGCGCACGACCACGAACACCTGCGGCGACTCGTGCCGCACGCCCAGCCGCTCGGCCACCGCCTGCGAGAGGTCGCGCGAGCGCTGCACAACGATCTCGTGCACCGGCGCCGGCACGCCGCCCTCGGCCAGCATCTCGCGCGCCATGAGACTCACGCCGCAGGTCTGGCTATGCTTGAAGAGGATGACGGGTGCGAGCTGTGAGGCGCTCCAGACGGCCTCGAGGTCGGCAGCGGACGAGACGGGGCGGAACTGGCTCACGTCCGTATTCTATCGCGCGGGTCTGCTGGCGGCCGTCGCGCTCGCGGCAGGCGCTGGCGTGGCGCGCGCGCAGACGCCGGTCGTGCGCGGCGCGACCGAGTGGTCGGCCTCCGCCGGCGCGGCACGCGGCATCATGTTCCTGCAATCGGTGGGCGGCGAGCGCTACCTCACTTCGCAGCTCTCGTGGGGCCGGGTGCTCACCGACCCGCGCGGCCCGTCGTGGGCGCGGGGACGGTTCGAGTGGGTGGTGGAGGTGGTGCCGGTCTTCGCCGAGTGGTCGGCCGGCAAGGCGCGCGGCCTCGGCCTCACGCCGCTCGGCTGGCGCTGGAACGTCGAACCGCGCGGCCGCCTGGCGCCGTACGCGGAGGTGGGCGGCGGCGCGCTCTGGACCTCGGCGCCGATTCCCGCCGGCACGACCGGCAGCAACTTCACGGCGCACGCCGGCGTGGGCGTGCGCGTGTTCACCGCGCGCGGACAGGGCCTCGTCGTCGGCTACCGCCTGCATCACATTTCGAACGGCAACCGCCTGCGCCGCAATCCCGGCGTCAACGCGCACATGCTCACGGTGGGCTGGACGCGCATGGGGACACGCTGACCGTGCAGCTCGGCCTGCCGCTGTCGCCCGAGACGCCCCCGGACGCGCCGCGCGAGGTGCCGCGCGCACCGGCGCCCGTCGCCGCGCCGGTTGCGACTGCACCGCCCGTAGAGACCGCGCCGTCGCCGGCTGCCGACGAGGTGCACTTCGTGCGGCGCCGCGGCGCCCGACGCTACATCCTGCGGGTGCGCGACGATGGCACGCTGCGTGTCACGGTGCCGTGGTGGGGCAGCAAACGCGAGGCGCGCGCCTTCGTGGAGTCGCAGCGGGCGTGGATCGCGGGTCAGCGCGGCAGACGCGCCGCGCGGGTGACGGCGCGCTGGGGCGTGGGCGCCGAGGTGCTCGTGGACGGCGTTGCGCACCGCCTCGCGATCGACGAGGCCGGCCGCGTGACGCTCGACGGCGCCGTCGTCGCGCCGGCCGCCGGTGACGAACGCACGCTCAAGGGCGCCGTGCAGGCGTGGCTGCGGGCGCGGGCCGCGGCGACGCTGCCCGATGAACTGCTGGCCCTCGCCGCGCGGCACGACATCATGGTGACGCGCGTCTCGATCCGCAACCAGGCCTCGCGTTGGGGCTCGTGCTCGCGCCGCGGCACCATCTCGCTCAACTGGCGGCTCGTGCAGACGCCGCCGTTCGTGCGCGAGTACGTGCTGCTGCACGAGCTGATGCATCGCCGCGAGCTGAATCATTCGGCGCGGTTCTGGCGGCACGTCGCCGCGGTGTGTCCGGAGTACGTCGAGGCGCGGCGCTGGCTGCGCGTCGACGGCGCGCAGCTCTTCGACTGAGGCGGCCGGCCCTCAGCTCGGGCGCGCGCTGGAGACGGGCGGCTTGGTGGCGAAGCCCTTGCGCGTCATCGCGCCCCAGTTCGAGCGTCCGCGCATGTACTTCCACAGGCCGGGCAGCCGCCAGCGGCCTGATCCAGCAGCAGCGTCTCGACGCTCAGTATGAGCCCGATGCCGATGGCCAGGGCGAAGAAGAACAGCACGAAGGTGCGGTCGATGAGGCCTACGGCGAAGCCAAGGCGAAACTGCAGGCGAGCCTTCCCGATGCGTCCCAATGCCTCAGGAATCTGCGCTGACGGCCGAGGCCGTCGATGGCGGAGATGGCTGGATGGGCACGGGAAAATGGTGCCGGCGGAGGGAATCGAACCCACACGCCCCGTTAGGAGCACAGGATTTTGAGTCCCGCGCGTCTGCCAGTTCCGCCACGCCGGCACGTGGAACGGCAAGCTTACTACGAGCGCCGTGCGGTTACTCGGGCCGCCAGACGAGGGCGACGAGCTGCACCTGCACGCCGCCGCGCTTCGGCTTGACCACCACGCGGTCGAACACCTCGCCGTCAGCGCTCCATTCGGCCTGCAGCGCCTGCAGTTCCTGCGCGAGCGTGTCGGCCAGCGCCTGCCGCTGTTCCACGAGCGCTGCGGCGTTCGCCTTCGCCCGTTCGACGTCCTGCGACTCGCGGCCGATGCGGCTCACGCCGCGCGCCGCCGTGGCGACGCGGCCGGCGTTGGTCGCGCTCACCACCTTGCGGCCGAAGAACGCGCCGAGCACGGAGGCGCCCACCGAGACGGCGGTCGTGAACTTCGATTCGGTGGCCTGCTGTTCTTCCTTCTGGATTGACGCCTCGGCCTTGCGGATCTTCTCGTCCATCGCGGCGAGTTTCGGCGCCTGTTTCGCCCGCAGCTTCGCGATCGCCTCGTCGCGCGCCTCGCGGGCCGTGTGGCTCACACGCACGCGGAACGCCGCGTCGCTCTCGCCCGGATGCGAGATCGCACCGGTCTTCGGCGAGCGGACGAGCTCCACGCTCTGCGAGCGCGATGCCCACGATGAGAATTCCTTCGTCCACGTCGCGTAGCTCTTCGGCTTGGCCGCCACCTGCGGCAGCGAGGCGAACGTCCCGCCGGCGCGCGGTTCGGTCGTCAGTGCGTCAACGGCGAAGTCGGCGGGCTCCGCATGCTCCCAGTCCACCACGACCGGGCCGTCCGTGAGGGGCGTCCAGACCACGATGTCGTTCGTCTCGTCGAGCCCGAGCTTCGCGTCGCTGTAGGTGAGCCGCCCGGCGCCGACGAGCATCGGCACCCAGGCATCACCACTGCCTGGCGCGAAGAACTGCGGCACGTCGGGCGGCACGATGGGCCGCGTGGCGAGCGGCGGTGGCGCGGGAGCGGCCGCTGCGGCCGTCGCCGGGGCCGCCGCCGGCGTGGTGGCGGCCACGCTCGCGGGCGCACTGACCGGCGCCGCGGCAGTGCGCTGCGGGTCCATCAGCGTGCGGATCTCGTCACGCCCCATCGGTCCGCGCAGGTACGAGAGCGCCCAGCGCGACTGCAGCAGCAGCGGCTGCGAGTCGTGCACGTTGTGCAGCAGGAACACGCGCTTCTCGAGGCTCGAGAGCAGGTCGTCCATCTGCGCGCGGTCGAAGCCCTGGCCGGAGCCCGCGGCCACGCCTTCGAGCCCGTCGAGCACGCGCGCCTTGTCGCGTTCGGTCTGCAGACGGCCCAGGAACCAGGTGCCGGCGTTCGCGAGCGCCTTGTAGTCGAGGTCCACCGGGTTCTGCGTGGAGAGCACACAGCCAAGGCCGAAGGCGCGCGCCTGTTTCAGCAGCGTGAGCAGCGGCACCTTGCTCGGCGGGTTGGCCGTGGGCGGCAGGAAGCCGAAGAGTTCGTCCATGTAGAGGACGGCGCGCAGCGACGTCGTGCCGCGCTGTCCGCGCATCCACGCCAGCACCTGCTCGAGCAGCAGCGCCACGAAGAACATCCGCTCAGTGTCGCCGAGGTGCGCAATCGAGACGACCGCGATGCGCGGCTTGCCAGTGGGCGTGTAGAGCAGCTTCGCGACGTCGAGCGGCTCACCTTCGAGCCAGGTGGCGAAGCCGGGCGCCGCCAGCACGTTGTTGAGCTTCATCGCCAGCGCGAAACGGTCGGAGGCGGGGTAGAAGGCTTCGAGTTCGAGCACGCCGATCTTGGTCATCGGCGGTGTCTGCACCTGGCCGATGAGCGACGCGAGATCGAGGTTGCGGCCGCTGCGCCAGGCCTCCTGCAGCAGCGTCGAGACGAGCACGTGTTCGCGGCTCGTCTGCGCGTCGCCGCCCACGCCGGCGAGTGCGAGGATGCCCGTGGCCACCGACTGCACGCGCGCGGCGAGCAGCTCCGGTTCGTCGAGCACCGTCTTCGGCGGCACGTTGAAGGTCTCGAGGATCGAGAGCGGCAGACCGGCGCGGCTGCCCGGCGTGTAGACGGCCACATCGGCCGCCGCCCTGAGGCGAGCGATGCGGGCGCCGTCCTGATCCCACTCGGCGAGGCCGGCCTTCCAGCGCCCGGCCTCCTTCGCGGCGAACGCCTCGGGCGTGAGCTGCTGCGCGCGCGCTTCATCGGTGTTCACCCAGGGCTGGAACTCCTGCGGCGACAGGCCCGGGAAGGTGAGCATCAGGTTGGCGAGGTCGCCCTTGGGGTCGATGGCGAGTACCGGCAGCCCATCGATGGCCGCTTCTTCGATGAGCGCGATGCCAAGGCCGGTCTTGCCGCTGCCGGTCATGCCGATGCAGACGGCGTGCGTCAGCAGGTCCGACGAGTCGTAGAGCACCGGGTCGTTCGTACGCTGCCGCGTGGCGGCATCGTAGCGGCGTCCCAGGTAGAAAAGTCCCAGCTGCTCGTAGTTCATGACGCCCGCCATTGTAGCCGCGCCCGTCAGACGTCGAGCCCGACCGATCGCATGAGGGCAATGGCGTTGCTCGTACTGACGACGCCGTCGCGCAGGCGGTAGTCGAAGCGCAGCACGCCGTCCTCGAAGTGATCGACGAAGTGCATGTTGCGGGCCCGCGCGCCGAGCGTGCCGGCAAAGGCGGTGAGGGCGAGGTCGTGCGTGGTGGCAAGGCCAATGGCACCGAGGTCCACGAGCCCGCGCAGCACGCCCGCGGCGCCCTGCTGGCGGTCGTGCGAGTTGGTGCCGGAGAGCAGCTCGTCGATGAGGAAGAGCGTGCCGGCGCCGCCCGTCTCGCGGGCCAGGTCGACGATCTGCCGGAGCTTTGTGATTTCGGCGAAGAAGCGCGACTGGCCGGATTGCAGCGAGTCCTGCACGCGCAGCGTGCCGGCGGGCATGAGCGGCGTGAGACGGAGCTCGGCCGCGCACACGGGCGCCCCGGCCTGCGCCAGCACCACGTTCACGCCGATGGCGCGCATGTAGGTGCTCTTGCCCGACATGTTCGAGCCGCTGACGATGACGAGGTGCGGCCCGTCGCCGCCGA
>JBIKUN010000072.1:0-22106 GCA_044347565.1 Vicinamibacterales bacterium
GATTCCAGCGCCGCCGTCAGCGGCCCTGCGTGGGCGCCCGCCGCGACGCCAGGTGCCGGTCCAGGAAGTCCGCGGCCGCCGTGTACGCCCGCCGCCAGCTCCGATGCAGCAGGAAGCCGTGCACTTCGTCGGGGAAGACGAGCTGTTCCACGTGCACCCGGCGCGTCCGCAACTGCTCGACGAGCTCCACCGATTCAGCGAACGGTACGTTGCGATCGTCGTCGCCGTGGATGAGCAGCACCGGTGAGCGCCAGCCGTCGATGAACGCCATCGGTGATGACGCGAACGCGCGCCGTGCGATGTCGGGCCGGCGCTCCTGGTTGTAATTCGGCATGAAGTTGCGGATGGCGTTGTTCCAGTCGTGTACGCCGTGCACGTCCACGCCGGCCGCGAACATGTCGGAGGCCCGCGCCAGCCCCATCGCGGTGAGATACCCGCCGTAGGAGCCGCCCCAGAGCCCGATGCGCGCCGGGTCCACGTCCGCCTGCGCACGCAGGAAGAGGCCCGCGCCAACCACGTCGTTGTATTCGCTCGCGCCCGAGGCGCCGTAATCGAGCGCTTCGCGGAAGTCGAGCCCGTAGCCGATGCCGCTCCGGTAGTTCACCGAGAGCACCACGTAACCCTTGGCCGCCATGTACTGATTGAAGGCGTAGGCGTTGTGGTAGTAGCTGCGGTAGTTCCAGCCAAGCAGCATCTGCCGCCGCGATCCGCCGTGGAAGAAGATGAGCGCGGGCCGCTTCTCGCCCGGCGCCGGCTGCAGCGACGGCCGGAAGATCTGCGCAGGAATCATCAGGCCATCGGCGGCGGGGAACGAGACGGCCTGCGGATCCACGAGCGAGGCCGACGGGAACGTGGACGGAATCGCATCGGGGCCGAAGCCGCGCTGCGTGCCGGCGGGTTCGAGGAGCGACGGCTGACCGGGACGTCGCGCATCCGCCTTCACGAAGGCCACCGTGCGGCCATCGGCGAGCACGGCCGGGTTCCACTCGAGTCCGCGCCCGGGCGTGAGCGCCACGGGCGGCGTGGTGCCGGACGTCGTCACGCGCCACAGGTGCCGGCGATCGATGTCGTCCTGATTCGAGCTCACGACCGCCGTGCGGGCATCCGGCGCGTAGCTCACGTCGTCGATCTCGAACGCCCCCGGCGTGAGCAGCGTGGCCGTGCCGCCGGCGGCCGGCACCGAATAGAGATGTTTCCAGCCGTCGCGTTCCCACGGGAAGACCAGGCGATCGTCGGCAGACCACGCGAGCTGCGGGCCGAACTCGACGCCCTGGAACACGCTGCCCTTGCCGGCTTCGGCGTGCCACACCTCGCGGCCGGTGCCGCTCGTGGCATCGGCCAGGCGGATCGACCACGGCGGCCCCTCGCGTTCGGGGATGAAGATCACCCGGTCGCGCACGGGCGGACGGCGGATGAACGCCACACGCGCGCCGTCGGCCGACCACGCCGGGAAGTCGTCGGTGTCGAGCGACGGCTCGAGCCAGGTGAGCGCGCCCGTGGTCACGGTGAGCACGCCGATGAACGCGTGCGTGCCGCGTCCGCTCGCGAACGCGAGCTTCGTGCCATCGGGCGACCAGGCGAGCGACCGCGCGCCGCCGCGGATGCGCGCCGCCTGCACGGGCGCCTGCGTGCCGGTCACGCCGGCCGTCCAGATCTGGCCGCGCTCCACGAAGGCCACGAGGTCGCCCGCCGGCGCCACGGCCGGTGCGGCGCCCACGCCGAGCCGGCGCGGCTCGCCGACAGCCACCGGCACCACCCACACGGCCTGCTCGGCGCCGCCGGCGGCACTCGTCGGGTTCGGGATCTCGCCGGCGCGGTTCGGGCCGCCGCCGCGCACGTAGACGAGGTGCGTGGCGTCGTGGGTGAAGGCCACGTTCGTGATCTCCTGCCCGTCGTCGCCGATGTAGTTCGTCACGCGGCGGCGCGCGAAGCCAGGCGCCTCGGCCACCCAGAGGTTGCGCGCCCCGCGATCGTCGAACACCCACGCCACGCGCCCGCCGCGCGGCGCGGCCACGAGTTCGCTCGTGAAGGGCGCAGCGAGCAGCTGGTCGATCGTGAACGGCGCGCTCTGCTGCGCGGCGGGATGCGAGGCCCCGCCGGCGAGCAGCGCGAAGGCGGTGAGACCAGCCAGCACGATTCCGGTACGCGGTGATGACATCAGCGGCTTTCCTTTCCCGCAGGACGCGCGTCCCGCGGCACGTGGCACGTTCAGGAGAGCGGGAACGCCCGCACGGTAGCCACGACCTCGCCGCCGCCGCAGGCCACGTGCAGGGTCGTGCCAGGCTCGGCGCTGTCGCGGTGCACGTAGGCGAGCGCCACGGCGGCGCCGAGACGCGGCGACCAGGCGCAGCTCGTGACGCGCCCGATCTCGCCCTTCTCGGCCTTCACACCCGCCCGGGCCGCCGGCACGCAGTCCCCGTCGATGGCCAGGCCCACGAGCTTGCGCACGACGCGGCCGCCGCCGCGATGCACGATGCGCACGATCACTTCCTGGCCCACGTAGCAGCCCTTGGTGAACGAGATGGCGCGGTCCTCGATGCCGGCTTCGAGCGGAATCGTGTCGGCGTCCATGTCCAGGAGGAACTGCGGACGTCCCGACTCGATGCGCGCGAACTCGAGCTCCTCGGCCGGTGCCAGCGTGGCGCCGGCCAGGCGCAGCCGCGACAGCCACAGGTCCGTGTCATCGGCCCTGACGCGCAGGCGAAAGCCAGCAACGCCGTAGGTGGTATCGCCGACAAGGCGGCCGAACGGGTCGAGCGGCGCGTGCATGTACTCCGTCCACGTCGCCAGATGTTCCGCGGTGAGGACGGCGTGCGGGGGTCGGGAACCGGTGAGCGACCGCGCCACCACCTCGGCGGCGCACACGCCGTGCACGCCGAGGGTGCGCCACTGGGCCGATTCATCGGTCAGCGTCACGTCTTCCGCGAAGATCGCGGCGTTCAGCTGCCGCAGGAGCGTGTCAACGAGCGGCGCCGGCAGGTCCACCGTGAGCGCGTCGTCTTCGGCCAGCACGACCGCGTCGGTCAGCATCCGGCCCTGCGGCGTGAGCCAGGCGGCATAGCAGCCCCGTCCCGGCGTGAGGGCTTCGACGTCGTTCGAGAGCAGGCCCTGGAGCCAGCTGGCCCGTTCGACGCCGGTCGCCCGCACGCAGCCCCGACCTGCGTGTGTGACGAGGGCGGCGCCCGTCCGCAGGAGGTCGTGCCCGGCAGGCTCAGTCAACGGTGCTACCCTTGTCCGTGGAGCCACGAGTGCTGTCCACGATCCGGGATTGTACCCGCCCGATGGCGGTTGTCGCGCTGGCGGTGTCGCTGGCGGCCACATTGTCTGCGCAGGTTGCGCCCGTCGTCCCACCGCCGCCGCGGGTGGACCTGGCCGGCGCCGAGTCGTACACCATCTTCCTGGCCGGCCGGCCCGTGGGCCGCGAGGAAGTGGCCGTCTCCCGGCAGGCCGACGGCTGGACCATACGCGGGTCGTCGCGGATCGGCCCGCCCATCGCCACCACCGTGCGGGTGGTCGAGGTGCGCTACGACGCCACCTGGCATCCGCGCAGCCTCTCGCTCGAAGGCGCCATCCAGGACCGCGAGGTGGCGATGAACACGGTCTTCGCGGACGGCAAGGCCACCAACACGCTCAAGGAAGGCGACGCCACGCAGGAGAAGGTCGATACGGTCTCGGCCGACGCCGTCGTGCTGCCGAACGTCTTCTTCGGTGGCTATGCGGCGCTCGCCGCGCGCCTCGTGGGCGCCGCCGTCGGCTCCGAGGTGAAGGCCTACATCGCCCCGCAGGCCGAGATTCCGATCGTGGTCACGGCGGTGGCTGATGAACGCATCGAGACCCCCCGGCGCACCTTTACCGCGAAACGCTTCTCGCTCACCTTCCGCAACCCGAACGGCGAGCTGGCCGTGAGCCTGTGGACCGACGCAGGCGGCAGCTTCGTGCGGCTCAGCGTGCCGTCGCAGACGCTCGAAATCGCCCGCGACGACGTGGCCTCGGCGGCCTCGCGCATCTCGGCCTTCTCGGTCGAAGGCGATGAGGCAGTGCGCGTGCCGGCCAACGGCTTCAACATCGCCGCCACCGTCACGAAGGCCCCCACGGCCATGGGCAGAATGCCGGCGGTGGTGCTCATCGGCGGCACCGGTCCGGCCGATCGCGACGGCACGGTGGCTGGCATCCCGGTGCTCGGACAGGTGGCGCGCGATCTGGCGAAGGCCGGGTTCCTCGTGGTGCGCTACGACAAGCGCGGCATCGGCCAGAGTGGCGGGCGCGCCGAAACGGCAACGCTCGTGGACTACGCCGAAGATGCCCGCGCCGTGGTGACATGGCTGCGCAAGGGCCGCAAGGACGTCGATGCGAAGCGCCTCGCCGTCATCGGCCACAGCGAAGGCGCGTGGATCGCCATGCAGCTGGCCGCCACCGACAAGGACATCGCCGCGCTCGTGATGGTGGCGGGCGCCTCCGGCACCGGCGGCGCGCTCGTGCTCGAACAGCAGCAGCACCTGCTCGACGTCATGAAGGTCGGCGACGAAGAGAAGAAGAGCAAGGCCGAGCTGCAGGCGCGCATCAACGCGGCCGCCACCGGCCAGGGGCCGTGGGACGGCATCTCGAACGACCTGCGGACGCAGGCCGACACGCCGTGGTTCGCCAGCTACCTGGCGTTCGACCCGGCGAAGCTCATGAAGGACGTGCGCCAGCCGCTCCTCATCGTGAACGGCGAACGCGACACCCAGGTGCCGCCGCGCCATGCGGATGAACTCGCCACGCTGGCCCGCGCCCGCAAGCGCCAGGTGACCACCGAGGTCGTGCGCGTGCCGGGTGTGAACCACCTGCTCGTGCCGGCGACCACCGGCGAGGTGAGCGAATACGCCTCGCTCGCCGCCGCGGCGGTGAGCCCAGACGCCACCGGCGCCATCGCGAAGTGGCTCACGGCCACCTTCGCCGCCGGCAGTCGCTAGCCTCCCCCGCCACGGACCTCGCGCCATGAAGCCTCTGCGAGCAGCCGATGTGCGACGGGTGGTGGATGCCGCCGGGCGCGCCATCACGGCGGCGCTCGACATGCGGCACAAGCCGATCGTCTCCGACATGCTCAACTCGGCCGGCAGCGTCAGCGCCGAGTGGTACATCGAGACGTTGTGGCACTACCTCGCCAAACGCGCGCTGCTGCAGGGCGTGAGCAGCTTCGACGTCGAGTTCCGCCAGCCGGCGCGCCTCGCCGACAAGCAGATCCACTTCTCGCTGCCGCACCCGGAAGCCGACGACCTCGTCATGGACTTCCATGTGATCCGTGTGCCGCCGGAGGGGAAGAAGCCGGAGAAGGTGCCGGTGGCGCGTATCGCCATCCACCGCGGCACCAGGCGGCGCCGGCACGGCGTGGCGCCCGACCCGCCCACCCATCCGTACGGCATCGAAGTGCGCACGCGGCACCTGAACGCCACCCGCCAGGTGTCGTGGTACACGCTCGTCGCCGTCATCATGGACGTGGCCCGGCGCGGCGCGCAGTTCGCCGACGACCGCATCGACCGCGAAGACGACACGCTGCTCTACATCGTGCCGCGCTTCACCTTCACGCCGCTCGTCGATGCGACGCTGCGCCACAACCTGTTCGTCTATCCCGAGTTCGCAATGGCACAGCGCTGGGCGAAGGGCCGCACCTCGGCCACGGCCCGCGTCACCTTCTGGGCGGTGGCCAACGCCGCCCCCTGGCCCATCGCCGAAAGCATCGTCACGGTCGTGCGCACGAGCCTCGTGGACGGCGTGCGGCGCCCGGTGGACGAAAACGGCGAGTTCGTGAGCAAGGGCGGAAAGTAGCCGCCGGCCCGGGTCACGTCAGAGCCGCTGCCACATCGCATCCACCGTTGCGCGCAGGCGCGTCGCGGCATCGGCGTAGGGCTCACCGGCCGGCACCGCCACCGGCGGTCCAAAGCCGATGCGCACGCGGTGGCTCCGCCAGACGCCCACGTATCGCCAGTTGATGGGCTTCGTGCGCGGCCACATTTCCCAGATCCCCTTGAGCGCCACCGGCACGATCGGCACACCGACGTGCGCGGCGAGAATCGGCGCGCCCTTCTTGAAGCGCCTGACCGTGCCGTCGATTGAGCGCTCCCCTTCCGGGAAGAGCAGCAGCACCCGGCCGTGCGAGAGGCCGAAGGCGCCGGCCTTCATCGCCGAGACGAGCGCCGAGTCGGGATCGACCGGCACCAGGTTCACCTGCCGCGCCAGCCACTGCGTGAGCGGCGTCTGGAAGTACTCGGCCGCGCCCACCACGAACATCTCGCGGAACACGCGGTAGGGCAGCACGCTGCAGAGCAGGAACGGATCGAAGTAGCCCTGGTGGTTCGGGCACAGCAGATACGGGCCCTTCGCCGGCAGATGTTCGAGGCCGGTCGCGTCCACACGCGTCAGCAGCCGTCCGGCGATACGCGCAGCCAGCCAGAGCAGGCGCGTGGCGACGGGACGCGGCTCGAGCAGCCGGCCGAGCACGGGGTCGGTGGGCGGCGGCACGTCGGCAAGCAACGTGGACCACGCCGCGTCCACCGCGCCGCCAGCGGTCTCGCCCCGGGGACGCACGGCTTCGACCAGCTGCCGCACGGTCGTGATTTCGTGCACGACGGCTTCGGGCACCTTCACGCCGAAGCGCTGCTCGAGTTCGGTGAGCAGCTCCACGCGCTCCATGCTGTCGAGCCCGAGATCGAGCTCGAGGTTCGCCTCGGGACGCAGCGTCGCATCTCCCTTGGCGCGCTGGCGCACGAGCCCGGCGGCGTCTGCCACATGCGGTTCGTCGAGCCACTCCTGGTCGGCGCCGCTCAGCGGACGCGCGGCCTCGACCTCGCGGGCCGCCTCGCGCTCCTGGAGCATCCGCTGGATCTGGAAGCGCTTGAGCTTGCCGGTGGTGGTGCGCGGCAGCGGCTCGAACCACACGTCGTAGCCAAGCACGCGCTTGTGCGACGGCAGCCCGGCGCCGGCGCTCTCCATCTCGAAGCGCAGCAGGTCACCGGCGTTGGCGATCTTCCGCGCCTTCAGCACCTCGTCGTTCAGCACCACCACCGCATGCAGGCGCTCGGTCGTGGGCTCGCCTGGCCGCATCACGCCCATCACGCAGATTTCTCTGATGACGGCCGACTTCCGGTACTGCGCCTCGATTTCCTCGGGGTAGATGTTCTTGCCCGAGGCGAGCACGATGATCTCTTTCTTGCGGCCGGTGATGGTGAGTCGGCCTTCGCTGTCGAGGCGGCCGAGGTCGCCGGTCAGGAACCAGCCGTCGCGGAACACCTCGGCGTTGGCATCCGGCCGGTTGTAGTAGCCCTGCATCACGATCGGTCCGCGGATGGCGATCTCGCCGTCTTCGGCGTCGCCTTCGGGCGGGAAGATCTTGAGCTCGTTGCCCGGCAGGATGCGCCCCACCGTGTCGATGTGCGCCTCATCGGGCCGGTTGAGCGTGGCCGCGCCCGACGTCTCGGTGAGCCCGTAAGCCTGCTGGATGGTGAAGCCGAGGGCGTACAGGTCCCTGCCGATCGCCGGATCGAACTTCGAGCCGCCGGTGATGAGCAACCGCATGTGGCCGCCGAGCACCTTGTGCACGCGCGCGAACACCTTCGGCCCGATGTTGATGCCCACGCCGCGCAGGCGAAGGTTCAGCGCGAGCAGTGCCCGGAAGATACGCTGCTGCAGCCAGCCGCCCTTGGCCACCTCGCCCATGACCCGCTGGTGGATCAGGTAGAAGAACTGCGGCACGCACGCGAAGATCGTGATGCGGCGCTCGGCCAGCGCCTTCAGCAGATCCGTCGTGTTCATCGTCTCGAGGTAGACGACGCGGGCGCCGACGGCGAAGGGCAGCAGCAGGTTGGCCATCTGCGCGAGCGAGTGGAAGAGCGGCAGTACGCCGAGGACGGCATCGCGTTCGTCCACGGGTACGGCGGCGAAGGCCGACTCCCGCTCACCCGCAAGGTTGCCGTGCGTCAGCACGACGCCCTTCGGGTCGGACGTCGTGCCCGAGGTATAGAGGATGACGGCAGGATCACTCGCCGTCGCGCGGCTCGGCGGCAGGGCCGCCGTGGCGCCAGGCGCCGGAGCGATCATCTGGTCCACTGATGGCCGCGGATCGTCCGCAGCGCCGTACATCCGCACGATCGGCACGCCGGCGTTCGCGCCCTCGGCCACCGGCAGCAGCCGCGTGCCGGCCACGAGCAGCCGCGCGCCCGAGGCGGCCACGACCGTGGCCACCTGCGACGGCGAGTAGTTCGTGTCGAGCGGCACGACGATGGCGCCAAGGCGCAGCACGCCCAGGTAGACGGCGCACCAGCGCGCGTCGTTGTCGGCGAGGATGGCGCAGCGGTCGCCGTGGCCGACACCGGCGGCGGCGAGCCACGCGGCCACGCCCTCGGCCCACGTCTTCAGGTCGTGGAAGGTGACACGCTCGAGTCCGGCGGCGCGCTGGATCTCGATCGCGGTGTTGCCGGCAAAACGCGCGGCGGCTTCATCGAACGTCTGCCAGAAGTTGGACACGCCGGGCGATTGTAGGCCAGACGCTTCAGCGGGCGGCAGACGAACGTCTCCGCGCCGGGGGCCGGCGGCGCGGCCGGGTCGCCGCCAGCACGGCGAAGCCGTCCCGCCGCCACACGACGTCCACGACGAAGCCCGCCTCGCGCAGCAACGACGTCTCGAGGTCGAGCGGGAAGTAGGTATCCTCGCCGGCCCACGCGCGCAGGAACTTCCGCGCGCCAGCCAGCCCATGCGCAGCGGCCAGGTGCCGCAGCCAGAGCGCGTGATGGCGCGCGCGCAGGGCCGGGTCGGCGGCGAGCATGCAGTCGGCGTCCACGAGCACGCCGCCCGGGCGCAGCGCCGCAAAGGCCCTGGCGAAGACCCGGGCCTTCACCGCCGGGTCAGGTATGTGATGCAGGGAGAAGGACGCGGTGACGACGTCGCACGCCGGAAACGGCGTCTGCTCGATGAGGCCGACGACGGGCGTCAGCTTCCGCCCGAGGCGCTTCATCGCCATCGCCAGCATCGCCTCGTCGCCGTCGATGCCGACCACACGCGCGCCACGCAGGCGGGCGAGGCACCGCGCGGCCAACGCGCCGGAGCCGGTGCCCAGATCGAGCACCACCTTCGCCGGCCGGTCGAGCGCCGCCAGCGCCCCGGCTGCCTGGTCGAGGATCTCGTCGTAGTGCGGAATGAAGGTCAGGATCTGGCGGTCGTACTCCGCCGTCCGGATACCGAGGTGCGACGCCACGCTCATGCGGACATTCTAGACCCGGCTAATAATTCCACTGTACCTGCAGGCCGAAGCGGTTGGCGTCGCGCGTCAGGGCGTAGGGGAAGGCGCTCGTGCGGGTGCGGCGGAAGGTGTGGGTATACATCCCCATGATCTCCACCTCGGCCCACTTCGCGAACTCCACGCCGAAGTCCATCTCGTTCACTTCCTGGATCGGCGCGTTGCGCGCGAACTTCCTGGCGCCGTCGAAGTACTGCCAGCGCGCGAACGGGAACCAGGTGCCGAGCGTGTTCCTCGTGGCGTAGTTGAGCTGGACGTAGCCGCCCTGCAGCATCTCGCTGCCGATGGTGCGGTAGTCGGACGAGAGCTGCGGCCCTTTCCCCACCGTCCACTCGGCCTCGATGCCGAACGGTTGCGGGTAGACGACGGCGGTGACGGCCACGCGCTCGTCCACGACGCCGTCGCGCGCCTGCGACGGCGTGAAGGTGGCGCCCCCGGTCGTGAGGGCCGCGGTGGGTACGACGAAGCGGCCGCGATAGCCCTGAATCGCGAGCTCGTAGAACTGTCCGCCCTTCGTCTTGAAGGGATAGGCGGCGCGCACGAACATGTGCGGATTGCCGTTCTGGTCGGAACGGTTGAGGCCCTGGCCGGAGTAGATGCCGGCCGAGAACACGCCGTAGTCACCCGAGCCCTTGAGCGTGGCGTTGCCGAGCTCGCGGAACCGCTGCTTGGCGGTGGCCGACTCCCACATCAGTGCGGCCCCGAGGTCGCGCTCCCCTTCGACGGCGCTGTTGAGGGCATCCGCGCGCTCCATCGGCGCGCGGTTCGAACTCGACTGCATGTTGACCCAGCCGTACGGCACCTTCGACTGCCCGATACGCACCCGGTAGGTCTTGGCCTTGTCGAGCCACACGTCGCCGTACAGATCCCGCATCTGGAGCGCGTAGTCCGCCGAGCCGGGCGAGCCGTTGAAGTCGGTCTGGGCGTAGAGCGAAAGGTGGTCGGCGACGTCGCCGCTGCGGCTGACGCGGCCGCGGCGCAACACGAAAGATTCGTTCGGATTGACGGAGCGATCCACCGGCACTTCGAGTGCGGCGCCGGACTGCGAAGTGACCTCGGCGTAGCGAAGCTGCGAGTAGCCCCGGATGCCCATCCGCTCGTACCACTTGCCGGCGAGCGCGCGCGCCACGACCGGGGCGGTGTTATCCGTCGTGGCCGCCTTCACCTCGGCAATCGCCTTGTCCTGTTCCGAGTCTTTCGCGGAGACGGCGGCCACCTGAGGCACCGCCGCGGGCGGGGCTGCCGGAGTGTCCGGGGTGTCGGCCATCCCCTTGATGGCGTCGTACTCCTGCGCGGTGATGGACCCGCGGTCGCGCAGCACCTGAAGCAGCTTGAGCAGTGCCTCGTTCGACGCCGCGACGGCCGGACGCGGCATTGCGAAGAGCACCCCCGCTGCCACACCCACTGCCGTCGACCGCACGCGCTGGCCGAACGTCCGCACACCCGGATGAAAGTCCACCCGTTACATGTACGCGACATGTGTTTCGGTGAAGTGTCCGCGATGTTACGAATACGTTACAGCGGCGTCGGCGCGGCCGCGGGGCGTCAGCGAGCCTGGCGGATGACCAGCGACTTCCCGGCATAGTCGGCCGGGTTGACGCTCCTGAGCGACTGCACCTTGCGGCCGGTGTTGCTCATGAAGGTGACCTCTACGGTCACCGGCTGCATGCGGGCGAGGCCGAAGTGCACCGGGGTGGCCCGCTGCGAGTTGTAGCCGCCGCCGGTCAGCACCTGGCGCGTGCCAAGCACGCGTCCCGACGCATCGCGCAGGCGCACCTCGGCGCCGAAGCGTGTGTGGTGACCCTTCGCGTCGAGCACGAGCACGCTCAGGCTGCGCGCCTTGACGGCCGGGGGCGAGGTGTTGCGGAACAGGAAGTGCCCGCCCTTCGGCCCGTACCCGTCGGTGACCGAGAGATCGATGCCGCCGTCGCCGTCGGCGTCCACGAACTGCGAGGCGTGATCGGCCACGTTGAGCGGGCTGTCCTTCGTGAGCACGTTCACGAACCCGGCGGCGCCGTCGTTCCTGAAGAGGGCGTTCATCGGCTCCTGCGCGCCCGGGGCGCCCACATACGAGATGACCGAAAGATCGAGGTCGCCGTCGTTGTCGTAGTCGCCCCAGTCGGAACCGACGGCGTGGTTCTCCACGCCGACGCCCACCTTCGCGGCCACGTCGGTGAAGGTGCCATTGCCGTTGTTGCGATAGAGCTGGTTGTGCCCGTAGTTGGGCACGAAGATGTCGAGACGGCCGTCGTTGTCGTAGTCGCCCACGGCACAGCCCACGCCGCCTTCCTCCTTGGTCCGCGCCGGACCGGCGACGCCGGCCGTCTTCGCCACGTCCACGAAGGCCGTGCGGTCGTTGCGCCACAGCGCATCGGCCGCGCCCGCCTGATTGGCGAGGAACAGATCCAGATCGCCGTCGTCGTCCATGTCGAGCCAGCAGGCGCCCACGGTGGGCCGCGGATCGGTCGGACCAGCGCCGGCGAACACCTGCGTGAACTTCCCGCCGGTGTTCTGGAACAGCTTGTTGTCGCCGGCCCGATCCGACGAGTAGACGTCGAGGTCGCCGTCGTTGTCGTAGTCCACCCAGCTTGTCTGGCGGGCCGAGCGGCCGGGGATCGTGAGGCCGATCTCGGCCGCGACATCCACGAAGCGCGTGCCGCCATCGTTCCGGAGCACCTTCGTCAGCTTGTCGGTGGGCGTCGAGCCGCCGAGCAGGTCGATGTCGCCGTCCTGGTCGTAGTCGCCCCAGCTCAGGCCGCGCAGTTCGTGGCTGCCGGCCTGCGGCATGCCCACCTGCGCGCCCACGCTCACGAGCACGCCCGTGTCGTTGCGGTAGAGCCGCACTTCCCCGGTGCCGAGCGACACCGCCAGGTCGAGGTCGCCGTCGTTGTCGTAGTCGCCCCACGCGTTCGAGAACGAGTTGGGCACGGCGAAGAGATCCGTCTGCACGGACGCGAAGGGCGGCGCGGCGGCCTGGAGGGCCAGGGCGGCGCCGGCAGCGAGGAGAGCAACGCGTGTCATGGTGTGAGCTCCGTACGTTCCGAGACGTGGGCTTCCACCTGCGCGCGCTGCAGCCACAGCTCGCGGAACTGGTGTTTCGAGAGCAGCTCGAGCTGGTCGCTGCGGTGCGTCGTGCCCTTCTGGCGCGAGTTCCCGTAGCTCATGAGACCGTAGGCCCGCACGGGCGTCGAGAACTCGATCATCCCGATCCAGGTCTCGCCGTGCTGCGGATACCGCTTGCCCGAGGCGTCGAGCGGCCCCCACGTGAGCACGCGGAACGGCCCGAGGCCGCCCACGTGGCCATCGCCCGGCACGTCCACGGTGCCGAGCTTGAAGCGCGACACCTCGCCGAATACCCGGTCGAGCGCGCCGTATTTTTTCTTCGTCGTCGCGATCGCCTCACGCAGCATCGTCACGGCGGCCGCCGGATCGGCGATGCCGGTGGGCGTCGTGGTGGCGTGCTCGGGGTCGAACGGCACCTTGTAGTTGGCCACGTCGGTGAACGAGGGGCCGGCAAAGAGCTTCGCCCATTCCTCGAAGAGCAGGCCGGCGCGATTGCCGGTGGAGTACATGTGATCCCAGGCGCCGAGCAGGGCGACGGCGGCCTGCATGTCGGGGCTGCGATCCGCCTTCGCCGCGGCCAGCAGATCGGGCAGCGTGCGATCGGCCAGCAGCGACCGGGTCGAGAGCTTGAGCTCCATCATCTTCTCGAGCGTCAGGTTGTTGTGCTCCACCATCATCGAGAGCGAGTTCTGCGCGCGCATGGATTCCACGGTGAGCGGCGCCAGGTATGGCGGATAGTCGTCGGGATTGACCTCGGTCGGCCACGACGGAAACCAGGGCGGGTCGTTGGTGTTCTGCACGAAGCCGGCGCGCGGGTTGGTGACCCGCGGCAGCTCTTCGTAGGGGTGCACCTCCGTCCACAGGTACTCGGAGGAATCGCCGGGCACGAGGCCGCGCCAGAACGCCACGTCGCCCGAGGCGCGTTTCGGCGCGATGCCGTTGAAGACGTACTCGATGTTGCCGTCGCGGTCAGCGTAGCTGATGTTGAAGGTCGGCACCTGCAGGCGCTTCATCGCGGAGGTGAAGGCGTCGTAGTTCTTCGCCGTCACCATGTCGAAGTACTGGTGCAGCATGCCAGGACGGTCCAGGCCGGCCACGCGCAACGCCACCATCACGCCGTCCTTCCGGGTGAAGACGGGCCCGTGCACGGTGCTGCGGATCTCGAGGGGCTTCTCCACCACGGTGCCGTCGGCGCGGCGCATCTTGTAGGCGGTTGTCGTGATCTCGAACGGCAGCACCTTGCCGTCGTAGACATAGCCCCTGTCGCGCAGCGTCAGCCTGTAGGTGGTCGAGCCCATCATGCCGTTGACGGTGTTCGAGATGCCCATCTGCTGGCTGAACGCGAAGCGGATGACCGGCAGCCCGATCTGCGTCGCGCCGTAGAGCTCGAAGTCGGGCCCGACGAGATGTGCCTCGTAGTAGGTGAAGTAGTTCACGTCCCAGCCGAGGTGTGGGTTCTGCAGCAGCAGCGCATGGCCGCTCGCCGACTTCTTCGCCGAGACCGCCCACGTGTTCGAGCCGTCTTCGCCGGCGTAGCCCGGACCCACCGGCTGGTCCGACGCGTCCACGCGCGGCGCCTCGCCTTCCCCGCCGAGGTTCGGCGAGGCGACGTAGATGTAGTTCATGAGCCGGTGCGCGTGCGCCACGACGTCCACGCCGGTCACCGGCAGCACGACGCGCACGTCGGGGTCGAGGGCATCGGCATGCGCGGCGGCGTAGTCGTTCATGCCCTTGGCGAACGCGTCGAGATTGGCGCGGAAGGCCGGATCCTGCGCGTCGTACCAGACCTTCGCGCGCGCCGGCACCCCGTTCGTGAGCACCCAGAGCGCGGTGGGTTCGTAGCGCTCGCCCCAGTACTCCGCGCCGCGGCCGCGCGACTCGCCGTACAGGCGCAGGATCTCGTCCCCGTGGCTCTGGAGCTGCGCGTAGCCGTAGCCGTAGAACACGGCCGCCGTGGACGTGCCGTAGATGTGGGGCACGCCGTAGGTATCCCACAGGATTTCGTTGCGAAGGGCGGCTGCCGGAGCGGCGGTGGTGGCGGGCGCTTCCGGGGCGCGGCAGGCCAGCGCGCTCGCGAGCGCGGCCACCAGCGAGAGGGCGGCGAAAGGACGTGTCAACGAGGCCATACGTTCATCCGTGGCGGCACGAAGCCGGAAGGTGATCCGCGGCATCGTCGCACGAAACGCCGGCCGGCGTATCACTCGTAGCGCAGGGCCTCGATCGGGTCGAGGCGCGAGGCGCGGAGCGCCGGCACGAGCGCGCTCACGAGCCCCACCACCATCAGGATGCCCGCGCACACGGCCAGCAGTTCCGCCGAGAGCAGCAGGTGGATGTCGGCGCTCCTGCTGCGATCGTCGAGCAGTTCAGACAGGAACGGCCGCGGACTCACGAGCATCACGAGGCCCCACGACGCCACGATGCCCACGAGGCCGCCGGCCACGGTCGTCACCATCCCTTCGAGCAGGAACTGCAGCAGGATGGCGCCGCGGCGGGCGCCGAGGGCCTTCCGGATGCCGATCTCGCGCGTGCGCTCGGTGACCGAGACGAACATGATGTTCATCACGCCGATACCGCCAATCGCCAGCGTGAGCACACCGATGAACGACAGCACGAGCTTCAGGCCGAGGGTGATGCCGGCAGTGATCTCGGCGGTGAACGACGAGCCGAAGAGGCGCAGGGCGCGTTCGTCGGCCGGGTCGAAGCCGAGGCGCTTGCCGAGCGACTCCTTCACGGCCTGCGTGGCCTGCGCTTCCTTCGAGGCGTCCACGGCCTGGTAGACCATCACCGTCGAGTACTCGGTGTTCCAGAGCTGGCCGGCGGTCGTGTAGGGAATGAAGACCGACTCCTTGTCGGGGCGCATGTAGTTCGACAGCTGCACCTTCTCGCGCTGCACGCCGGCCACCTCGAAGGCCATGCCGCCGATCCGGATCTGCTGGCCCACCGGCTGCACGTTGCCGAAGATCTTGCGGGCGACCTCGCTGCCGAGGAACGCGACACGGCGCTGCAGGCGCACGTCCTCGGCATCGGGGAACCGGCCGGCCTGCACCCACTGGCTGCGCATCACCGCGTACTCCGGCGCCACGCCGCGGATGAGGAACGAGCCCTGCTTCACTCCCCAGCTGATGTTGAAGTCGCGCGTGAACTCGGGGCTCACGAACTTCACGAATGGCAGGCCGCGCACCGAGAGCACGTCGGCTTCCGTGAGGCGGATGCGTTTGCCGGCTCGTTCGCCGCCGGCCTGCGCCGACGTCTGCCCCGGCCAGGCGATGACCACGCCGTCGCCGAACGCGCCGCGGAAGCCGCGCTCGAGCGCCGCCTGGAAGCCGTTGCCGTAGGCGAGCAGCATCACCACGGAGACGATGCCCCAGGAGATGCCGAGCATCGAGAGGCCGGCGCGCAGGCGATTGCGCGACAGGCCGGCGAAGGCCTCGCGCACGATGTCACTGACCTGGGCGCGTCCCGTGCGGCTCACGCGTCGAACCTCAGGGCCTCGACGGGCGGCAGCAGTGACGCCCGTCGCGCGGGGTAGGTGGAGGTGACGACGCCGATGAGCACGAGCACTCCGAGCGCCAGCGCGCCCGACTGCCACGTCATCACCATGCCCTGAAAACGGGCCGGCATCGGCAGCTGGTTGACGAGCGTGCAGAGGCCGGCCGCGAGCGCGAAGCCGAGGCCGCCGCTCAGCATCGTGAGGAAGAATCCTTCGAGGAAGAACTGCCGCTGGATCGTGGTGGTGGTGGCGCCGAGGGCCTTGCGCACGCCGATCTCGCGCGTGCGCTCGCGCACGGCCACGAGCATGATGTTCATCACGCCCAGGCCGCCGAGGGCGAGCGTGATGAGGCCCACGATCCAGAAGAAGTCGCGCATCGTGCCGATCATCCGCCCGAACATCAGCGTCTCGAGCGACGTGTCCCACACGCTCAGCGCGTCCTTGTCGGCCGGGTTGAACTGATGGCGCCGCGCCAGTACCTGGCGCACGTCACGCTCGAGCGGCCAGTCGATGTCGCTGATGCGGCCGGTGCGCGCGTCGAGCACACGTTCGAGCCCGGCCACCACGTGCGCTTTCGGCGCGACGATGATCTGCGAGAGCGTGCCCGGCGGCACGTCGGGGCGGGGGAAGTCGCGGGCGATGGCGGCAAACGGCACGAACACCTTGTCGTTGTCGGGTCCGCTGTAGTTGCTGTCCTGATCCTTCTTCCGGATCTTGCCGACGACGGTGTACGGCACGCCGTTGATATGGACGACCTCGCCCAGCCCCTCGCGGACGCCGAAGAGCTGCTGCCAGGCATCGGCGCCGATGATGGCGACGCGGCGCACCTGCTCCTCGTCGGGCCAGCCGAACGTGCGGCCGCGCTCCACGTCGATCGTGCGGATCGCCTGGTACTGCGGCTCGATGCCGTGCACGCCGAGCGTCGCGGCGTTGAAGCGGCTCTTCACCTGCAGGCCGCCGCGGTTGATCTCCGGGCTCACGACAGCCGCGAGCGACGACTCGGCGGCGATGGCGCGGGCGTCATCGAGCGTCAGGAAGATCTGCTTGCCGGCGCGCTGCCCGCCGGCCTGCATCGTGGTGCGTCCGCCCCACACGATCGCGATGTTCTTGCCGAGCTCTTCGAGCACGGTCTGATTCCCGCGCTGGAACCCCTCGCCGGTGGCCGCGAGCACCACCACGGCAATCACGCCCCACAGGATGCCGAACATCGTCAGCACGCTGCGCAGCTTGTTGGCCCGCAGGTTGTCGATGGCCTGTGTGATCGCTTCGCGCATCGGGGTCTGCCCCCACTACCCCGGCAGGACCACTTTGTCGCCGGGCTTCAGGCCCTCGAGCACTTCGGTGCGCGTGCCGTTGCCGATGCCGATCTTCACGGGCACTTTGCGGCGGCCGGTGTCGGCGGCCGGGTCGGCGACCTCCACGAAGGCGGCCTTCTTCTCGTCGTAGGTGATGGCGGCTTCGGGCACGACGAGGGTGTCGGCCTTCTCTTCCAGGATGACCTCGGCGTTGGCCGTCATGTTGGCCTTGAGCTGCCGGCCGGGGTTGTCGATCGAGACTTCCACCTCGAACGTGGTGACGTTGTCTTTCTCGACGCCGATGGGGGAGATCTGCGTGACCTTGCCGCTGAAGGTCTGCTCGCGGAAGCTCTCGGTGGTGATGCGGGCCGTCATACCGAGCTTCACGAACCCGATGTCGGCTTCGTCCACCTTGCCGCGCACGAACACCTGGCCGATGTCACCGAGCGTCATGACCAGCGTGGCGTTGGCCCCGAGGTTGAGGATCGACGACACGGGACTGCCGATCTCGACATCGCGCGTGAGCACGGTGCCGCGAATCGGCGCCTTGATCGTGGAATTGGCGAGCTCCTCGACCGCGCGCTCCGCGGCGGCCTGCGCCTGCGCCACCTGCGCCCGCGCCTCGTCGATCTTGGCGCGGCTCACGAGCAGCTGCGACTGCGCCGCCCGCTGACGGTTGGCGGCCTGCTCGTAGACGGTGCGCGCCTGGTCAAGCGCTTCCTGCGAGATGAGCTTCTGATCGGCGAGCGACCGCGCCCGCTGCTCGGCCGACTTCGCGAACGCCAGATCGGGCGCCTCCGCCTCGATCTCGTTCTTCCGCGCCTGGGCCTCGGCGGCCGTCAGCGCCGCCCGGGCCGCTTCGAGATTGGCGCGCGCCTCACGCAGCCGCGCGTTCAGGTTTTCCTTGTCGAGTTCGGCCAGCACCTGCCCGACCTCGACGCGGTGATCGACGTCCACTGCCAGGCGCTCGATGATGCCGTTCGCCTTCGACTTGATCTCGACCTTGGTGATGGGCTCGATCTTGCCCGTGGCCACGACCGACCGCGTCATCGGGCCACGTTCCACCGTGATGAGCCGCGAGGGGTCGATCGCGGTGGACGCACCATTCACGGTCGAGAGATAGGCCCCCGTGGCCACGAGGGCGACGACGGCGCCACCAACGGCGAACTTGCGGGGTCTGGTCATGGGTATCAGGGCGGGGACCGCCAATGGAACTTACGGACCGGCGCCGGCTCATGTTCCGGCCAGCGGCCCGGGCGCTGGTAGAATCAGCCCCCGACATGTGGCTGCTCGAATCGACGCCTGACTCGCCTTCGACCCTGCTGTTCCGTCTGCTGCCCGGCAGTATCAAGACCGTGGGACGCGCCCCGCGCGCCGACTTCGTGGTGGACGCGCCGCTCGTCTCGCGCCTGCACTGCCGGCTCACACTTCAGGCCGACGGCCTGCTCGTTGAAGACCTCAAGAGCACGAACGGCACGTTCGTGAACGGCGAGCGCGTGACGACGCTGGTCCTGCGCACCGGCGATGCCCTGAAGGTCGGGCGGATGGAGTTCACGGTACGGGAAGCCGCCGCCGCGCCGACGGCGTAGCTCAGCGCCGCGCCATCGCGGCCCACTCGAGCAGGAACGGATTGGTCTGCCGTTCGCGGCCGATGGTCGTGTCGGGCCCGTGGCCCGGACGCACCCGCGCATCGTCGCCGAAGGCCAGCAGCCCCTCCATGATCGAGCGGCGCAGCTGGTCGTGATCGCAGCCGGGCAGGTCCGTGCGGCCGATTGATCCGGCAAAGAGCGTATCGCCCACGAAGAGGTCCATGCCCAGGGTGCCGCGCTGTCCCACCTGCAGGCAGACGTTGCCCGGGCAGTGGCCGGGCGTGTGGTGGATGAACACGTCGTAGTCGCCGAAGGCGATCGGGCCCGGCAGCTCGTACCAGCGGTCGGGCGGCGGCGGCTGCTCGAGTTCGTAGCCGAACATCGTGCCCTGGTCCTGCGCCCGCGCGTACACCACGCGGTCGTCCGGGTGCAGCCAGATGGGCGCGCCGAGTGCCCGTTTGGCGGCGGCAACGCCCGAGACATGGTCCACGTGCGCGTGCGTGAGCAGGATACCCACGACCGACAGCGACTCGCGGGCGATGTAGTCGAGCAGCTCGTCGACCTCGTCACCCGGGTCGATGTAGATGGCCTCGCGTGTGCGTTCGCAGCTCACGACGAAGCCGTTCTTCAGGAACGGAGGCGCGCAGGCGGATTCGATGATCATCGGCGTTATTTCGTCGGCGGCTGAGCGGGCCGGATCTCGACCCGGCTCGGCAGGCTGCGCGCGGGATGCGACAGCAGGTGCAGCACCACCGCCGCCACGTCCTCGGCGTGGAGCTTCCATTCAGCGCCGGCCTCGGGCGCGCGGTTGTTGAAGCCGGTCGCAACCGAGCCCGGACAGACGTGCGCCACGCGGATGCCGTCGTAGCGCACCTCCTGCATGAGCGCCTCGCTGAAGGCGTCGAGCCCGGCCTTGGTGGCGCAGTAGGCGGCGCCGCCGGCGAAGGCGTTCTTCCCCGCCAGGCTGCTGATGTTCACGATGAACCCGCCGCCGCGCGCCTTGAGGTGCGGAATGGCAGCCTGGCAGCAGTGGAAGACGCCGGTGAGGTTCGTGTCGAGGAGGCGGTCCCACTCGGCCTCGTCGAGCGTGGCAATCGGGCCGCCCACGCCGACGCCGGCGTTGTTCACGACGATGTCGAGGCCGCCGAAGCGCTGCACCGCAGCATCGATGGCGCGGCGCACGGAGCCGCGATCGCGCACGTCACAGACGACGCCCATGACGCGCGTGGCGTCGTGCGCGGCCAGCGACACGGCGGTTTCCGCCCGCTGCACCGACTCGTCGCTCGTGCCGGTCAGCACAACGCGGTCGCCGCGGGCGACGAGCGCCTCGACCACCGCGAGCCCAATCCCCCGCGTGCCCCCTGTGACGAACGCAACAGCCATGACAGCTTCCAATCGGTGACGGGACATTGTCGTGAGCCCTCGGCCGCAATCCCGAGTCCCTGTTCCCCGTTCCCTGTTCCCTGCTTCTAGAATAGTCCCGTGGCCATCCTTGCCGTCGTCGGCGCCGGTCCGCTCGGCGCCGCCATCACCCATCAGGCGTCCGCCGCGGCCGTCGCGCGGCGGGTCGTGCTCGTGGACGACGCGGCTGACGTGGCACGCGGCCTGGCGCTCGATATCCGCCAGGCGGGGCCAATCGCCGGTTCGTCCACCGCGGTCGAAGGGACGGGTGACACCGGCGCGGTCGTGGGCGCCAGCGTTGTCGTCGTGGCCGACCGGTACGGCAAGGGGGAATGGCGGGGGGACGACGGCCTCGCGCTCGTCGCGCGGCTCAGAACATTCGCGCCCGGCGCGCTCATCGTGTGCGCCGGCGCCGCGCAGGCGGACGTCGTGGAGCTCTTCGTGCGCGAGCGCGACGGCGACCGGCGGCGCATCGTGGGCTCGGCGCCTGAGGCGCTCAGAAGCGCGCTGACGGCGCTCGCGTGCCTCGAAACCGGAGCCGCCCCGGCCGATGTCTCGCTCGCCGCCATCGGGCGTCCGCCGAAGGAGATGTTCGTGCCGTGGGAAGGCGCCGCCATCGGCGGCTCGCGAGCCGCCGACGTACTGCCGGCGGCTGTCATCGCGCGGCTCGACCGGCAGGTGCCGTACCTGTGGCCGCCAGGGCCGCTGGCGCTCGCCGGCGCTGCCGTACGCGTGGCGCGCCTCGTGCTGCTGCGCGCGCCGGGTTGGGTGAACGTGTTCCTCGTGCCGCCCGTGACCAACGACCGGCAGGTCCGCGGGGTGGCGGTGCCGGCCGTGGTGGACGACGGCGCGCTCGCGCCGGTGTGGCCGGTGCTCGCGCCGCGCGACAGGGTGCGGCTCGAGTCGGCGCTCGCCGGCTGACGGCAGGCGCTTACGCCGTGGCGGCGTGGTGCAGCGCGAGGCCGCCGGCGAATGCCGAGAGCCGCTCGCGCAGGATGAGGCGGCCGCGGTGCAGGCGCGACTTGAGCGTCTGGTCCTTCACGCGAAGACGGCGGCTCGCTTCTTCGGTCGAGAGGCCGCGCAGGTCGCGCAGAATCACCGGTGCCCGGTAGATGGCCGGCAGTTCCGCCACGGCCACCCGCAGCGCGTCGCGCAGTTCGGCGCGGTGCACGGCGTCGTCGCCCAGGCCGGACCAGTCGGCCGGCTCGGTGATGCGCTGCGTGCCGTCTTCGTTGACGCTGCCGTTGTCGTCCGACACCTCGTGGAACCGGGCCGAGCGCGTCGAACGCAGGCGGGACATCGCGGTGTTGAAGGTGATGCGGTAGATCCAGGAAGAGAGGGCGGCATCGCCGCGGAAGGCGTCGATCTTGTCGCGCACCTTCAGCAGGACGTCCTGCACGACTTCTTCGGCATCTTCCTTGTTGCGGGTGTAGCGCAGCGCCAGCTGGTAGACCCTGGCGCCGTAGGTACGGGCCAGTTCGGCCACAGCGGTGTCGTCGCCAGCCTGCAGGCGCTCAATAAGTGCGGTGTCGCTCGGGGTGCGGTTCACGGTTACCTCGTCTCGTCGTCTACCCATCCAGAACACCCGCGGACGGACGGATATTCCCCGGAGCGGACACCGGGCGACGGACGAGGTGGAACCGGAGGCGCCCGCGAGGCCGCGCGGGCGGGTCCTAAATGGGCTTCAGACCGCCCCAGACGGAGGCAAGGATGTAGAGCGGCGCCGCGATGCCCACGGCCAGCGCGATGGCCAGGGCGGCCACGGCAAGCGGCCGGCGGCGGTGGTCGACCACGGGCAGCCGGAGCTGGCTCGGCGCGTCGCTGCCGGCTTCCGAGGCCTGCACCTGCATCACCGCGCGGGCCACGATGACGACCGAGGCGGTGAAGGCGGTGATGAGGGCCACCACGAAGATCTCCTGGTGGGCGTCGAACGTGCGCCGGTAGAGCATTGCCAGGCGCCAGGCGTTCACGGCCTGAAAGGCGATCCACACCATGGCGAG
>JBIKUN010000073.1:0-22080 GCA_044347565.1 Vicinamibacterales bacterium
CGGCCGCGGCATCGCGCGTCGCGGTGCCGGTCTACCGCGGCAAGACGCAGATCGGGAAGGCGACGTCCACCGCGTGGTCACCCACACTCAAGAAGCTCATCGCGCTCGCCACGATCGACCGCCCGCACTTCGCCATCGGCAGTCAGCTGCAGATGGAGATCACGGTGGAGGCGACGCGCTACACGGCGACGGCCACTGTGGTGCCCACGCCGTTCCTGAAGCTCGACCGCCGCACCGCGACTCCGCAGTTGTAACGGGGAGTTGTAACGGGGTCTGTCACGGCCACCATTTGTAACCGTGCCTGTCACGGTCATCGTTTGGTGACGGTGACAGACCCCGTTACAAGTCAGCCGCGGGCGCGGCGGGCGTCGCGGAACGACTTGATGCCCTTGCCGAGGTACCACGCGAGCAGCACCACGGTGGCGACCTGCGCCCACACGGCCGGACGTCCGAAGTCGATCGTGCCGGCGGCGATACCCGGGATGAGGCGCGCTGCCGTGCCGCCGATGCCCAGGAGCGCCACGACCATCGCCGCGTGCATGGCGTGACGGCGCATCGACTCGTTCCTGCCGAGCCACGCCAGGCCCACGAGCACGACGCCGAAGAACGCCGGAATGAGCGCGGTCACGCTCGTTCGTCCCGTTGCGACGTAGCTCACGATGCCCAGCAGTGCCAGGCCAATTCCCACCATCCGCGTCGTCTGCGTCATCTCGTCAATGTCTCCGTCCCGGATTGTACGTGCAGGCCAGGCCCGGCCGACTGGGGCGTGGTAAATTGTGTGTATGAAACGCACGAATGTTGTGCTTGATGAGCAACTGCTCGAGGAAGCCGTGAAGGTCAGCGGCGAGAAGACCTACGCGCGCACGATCGAGCGGGCGCTCACGGAGATGGTGCGGCGCGCTCGCGCGCGCAGCATCGAGCAGTTTGCCGGCTCGGGTGTCTGGACGGGAAACCTGAGCGAGATGCGTCGCGACGATCCGGCCGCGGTTCGTGAACGCGCCGGGGTGTACCGCACGAGGAAGCGCCGTGTGGCTCGTTGATTCGAGTGCCTGGATCGAGTTCTTCCGGCCGGGGCGAAACCTCACACTCGATGATCTCGCCGCAGGTGGCGGCGACATCGTCACCTGTCTGCCAGTCATCCAGGAAGTGCTTCAGGGCATCGACGACGAGCGCGCGTTCAACGCCATCCGGTCGGCGATGTTCGCCTGGGCGTGTGTCGATTCTCCCCTCGACGAGCAGGTGATGGACCGCGCGGTGCTGATCTACCGCCAGGCCCGCCGGGCCGGACTCACCATCCGCTCCTCGGTGGACTGCCTCATCGCCGCCTCGGCCCTCCGTCACGGGCTGACCATCGTGCACTGCGACCGCGACTTCGAGGCGATCGCCCGCGTCACGGGGCTTCGTCATCACGATCTCTCCGCGCGTCTGCGGTAGACTCCGTCGCATGAAGATGGCCCTCGTGCAGCAGCACGCCACGCCCGACAAGGCCGCGAACATCGCACGCGGTCTCGCCGCCGTGGACCGCGCCGCCGCCTCGGGCGCGAAGGTCATCGGGTTCGCCGAGCTGGCCTTCGAGATGTTCCACCCGCAGTATCCCGCCAATTCGACCATCCGCAGCCTGTCGGAAACGCTCGACGGCCCGCTCGTGAAGGCCTTCCAGGCGAAAGCGGAGCAGCACGGCGTGGTGCTCGTGCTCAACTTCTTCGAGCGCGACGGCCTCGAGACCTACGACTGCTCGCCGGTCATCGACGCCAACGGCGTCGTGCTCGGCATGACACGCATGGTGCACATCACCGAGTACGCGTGTTTCCACGAGCAGGGCTACTACACGCCGGGCGACACCGGCGCGCCGGTGTACGACACGCGCTACGGGAAGATCGGCGTGGCCATCTGCTACGACCGCCATTTCCCCGAGTACATGCGGGCGCTCGCGCTCTCGGGCGCGGACCTCGTGATGGTGCCGCAGGCGGGCGTGGTGGGCGAATGGACCGACGGCCTCTACGAAGCCGAAATGCGCGTGGCGGCGTTGCAGAACGGTTATCACGTGGCGCTGTGCAACCGCGTGGGTCGCGAGGGTCAGCTCGACTTCGCGGGCGAGTCGTTCGTGTGCGGACCCTTCGGCGAGATGATCGCGCAGGCGCCACGCGGCCATGACTGCGTGCTGCTCGCCGACATCGATCTTGCGGCGAACAACGCCGCCCCGGCGCGCACGCAGTTCCTGCGCCATCGCCGCCCCGAGCTCTACGCCGACTGGGTGGCGCGCGCGTGAGTGCGGCCGCTCCGGCCACGGCGCTGCGCCGGGCGCTCGGCCGATGGGACCTGACGGCCATCGGCGTCAATCAGGTGATCGGCGCCGCCATCTTCATCCTGCCGGCGCAGGTGGCGCAGCTCGTGGGCTCGTGGGCGCCGCTCATGTTCCTCGGCGTCGGCCTGGCCTCGCTCTTCGTCGCACTCTGCTTCGCGGAAGTGGGGAGCCGCTTCGACAGCACCGGCGGACCCATCGGCCCGGCGCGCGCTGCCTTCGGACGTTTCGTGGGCTTCGAAGTGGGCTGGATGTTGTGGTTCAGCCGCGTCTCGAGCGGCGCCTCGGTCATCAACGGACTGGCGCTGGCGCTCGGCTACTACTGGCCCGTTGTCTCCACCGGCGTGCCGCGCGCGCTCGTCATCCTCGCCGTGCTCGGCGGTCTCACATGGGCCAACCTGCGCGGGATCAAGCAGACGTCGTGGCTCGTCAACTTCTTCACGATCGGGAAGCTGCTGCCGCTCATCGTGTTCGCGCTCGTGGGCGTGTGGTTCGCCGACTGGTCGCGCGTCGTGCCGTCGGGCCCGGCGCCGCTCACGCAATTCGGGCAGGCGGCGCTGCTCCTCATCTTTGCGTATGGCGGCTATGAGGTCACGGGTATCCCCGCGGGCGAAGCGTCGAATCCGAAGAAGGACGTCCCGTTCGCGTTCGTGGCCGTGATCCTGATCGTGTCGGCGGTGATGACGGTCACGGCGGCGGTCGCGACCGGCTTGCTGCCGGATGTGGGTGCCACGACCACACCGATCGCCGATGCCTCGGCGCTCATCATGGGCGCGTTCGGCGGCCTGCTCGTGAGCCTCGGCTCGGTCATCTCGACCACCGGCAACAACATGGGCCAGCTGCTCTCGGGCTCGCGCACCGTCTACGCGCTGGCCGAAAACGGTGATCTGCCGCCGGTGTTCGCGAAGGTGCACCCGGAGTTCCGCACGCCCTACGTGGCCATCTGGTTCACGTCGGTCGTGCTCGTGGTGCTCGCGCTCACCGGCTCGTTCGTGTTCCTCGCCGCGGTGAGCGCGGTGGCGCGCCTCGTGGTGTATCTCTCGGCCTGCGGCGCCACGTTGCGCCTGCGCCAGGCCGACCGCGCCTCGCGCGTCGCGCCCGCGCAATTCACGGCGCCCCTCGGCCCGGTGATTCCGGTGCTCGCCATCGCGATCACGAGCAGCATCCTTGCTGGCGCCACCTCGCAACAGCTGCTGTCGGGCGTGGTCGCCCTCGCCGTGGGCGCGGTGCTCTTCGCGATTGCGACGCGCGGCGTGCAGCCGGCCAGGGCCTGACGCCTACTGCTCGAGCACCGCCACCTTCAGCGCGTCGAGCAGCAGCTCGTCACGCACGTCGGCGCGATTGCGCGGCGAACTGCCCCAGGTCTCGTTGAGCGTGGTCATCCGCTTCACCACGCAGTTCACGTCGCAGAGCCCGCCGCCATTGAGGCGCATGGCGCCGGTGGACCGCGCTTCGAGCTCGATGAGCCACCGGTCGAAGAGTTGCGCCAGGTCGCTGCGGCCGCCCGCGCTGACGTTCCAGTCGAGCAGCTCGTTCATCGCCCTGACCACGCGCTGGTCCACCGGTACCGACCGCTTGCTCAGCGTGAAGGCGAACAGAGTAGTCTGCGTGCCGGCAAACGGCGAGTTCTTCACGGTGCCTGGCTTCACCGTGGCATCCGGCCGGGCGTGTGTGCGCACGTCCTTCAGCAGGGGAATGAGCGCGCGCGCCGCTTCCTGCCGCTGCGCCACGGTGGCGCCGATGGCGATCTGCGGCGGCGGTGTCTGCGGTCGGCCGATCGACGGGGCGGCGGCAATGGCCACGGCGGCCAGGGCGCAGCGGGCGAGAAGGCGGGCGGCAAATGGCGGGAGCATGGGCCCCTCCTGTTCTGTCCCCACTACATCACCGACGTCGCCGCGCCGCAAGCGCGGCCGTGCTCAGGTGTCGTCGCGCCGGTCGCGGGCAGACCGTTCGGCCACGAGCGGGTCACGGTCCATCGCGCGCCGCATCTCCACGATCGGTTCGTTCAGGAAGCTTACGAACGGCGCCATCGCCGTGAAGGTCGCCAGGAGCTGCGTGTAGAAGTCCGGACGCGCGGCAAATGCCGGCGCCTCTTCGCGGGCCGCCAGGAACTGCTTGTGGCGCAGCAGGTCCGCCGCCGGATGCGCGGCATCGAAGCCGCGCGGCATGCGCGTCGAGGTCGTGCCCTGCACGGCGCCGAGCAGGGCCTTGAACTTCGGCGCCGCGACCAGCTTCGCGAACTCGCGGTGGTGGTCGGCGATGTGCTGACGCACGGCGTGCAACATCGCGCTGTCGGGCGCGTAGAGTCCGCCGCCAATCCAGACCGATTCGGTCGAGACCTCGAAATAGAGGCCGGCGCCCTGCATCCGCCCCAGGACGCGGTGCGGGAACACGGCCGCCACGTTGGTCTTGAGCGGCGCCTTGTTGCTGCTGAAACGTGTGTCACGCCACGGCCGGAACATCGAGATCTTCGGACTGGCCATGAACTCGGGCGCCACCTTCGCCAAGTCGAGAGCGAGCCGTTCGACCACGGCCACCATCGGCGCATGCACGTGCTGGTCGTAGTCGGCCCGGCGCTGGTGGAACCACTCGCGGCGGTTGTTGCGCTTGAGCGCGCGCAGGAATGTCAGGGTCTTCGGCGTGAATCCTGGCGCGGCGGGCGGCATACTCAGGCATCGTAACAGTCCAGTCGCCCGGCCAGGCGCTATCGCGTCCTCCCCCGCGTGCCGAAACGCCGAGAGCCAGGCCTGCTGAGCGCACATGTCCAAGACGTATCGCCTGTTCCTCCTGCCCTGCCTCACCGCCCTTGTCGCGGCCTGTTCAACCGGGAACCCAGACGAGACCGGTCGGCGCACGCTGCAGCGGGTCGCGCCGGTGGTGGTTGAGCGTCCGGCGGTGGCCGGAGTGGACGGTCCCGTGGGCATGACACGCGTGAACACGCCGGCGTCTGCCTGGACGGGCGCCGCGTCCATCACGAGGCGCACCGCCGACGTGATGGTCGATCAGACCCGCCGCGGTGAGGTGGCGATGGACTGGCGCACCCGTCCCCGCGCCGGGAAGCTGAAGCCGGCCCGCACGCTGCTGTCGCAGGGGCCGCTGACGCTCGCGCCGGCGGCCGCGGACGCGCCGGCGGTCGTCGATCGCGGCAGCGCCCCCGCCGTGGCGCAGACGGCGGCCTCGCCGAACGTGGACGTGGCCACCATCGCCGACACCGGTGCCCTGCCGCCAGACACCATGGGCGACATCGGCCCCACGCAGTATCTCGTGGGCCTGAACGGGCGCATCCGCACGATCGCCAAGAGCACGGGCGTGGCCGACGGCGCGCTCGACGCCGATACCGACGTGTTCTTCCCGGCTGCGGTGCGCGGCGCCGGTGTCACGACCGATCCGCGCGTGCGCTACGACCGCCGCACCAACCGGTGGTTCGTGCTGATGATCACGATCGCCGTGCCGAATCGCTTCGTCGTGGCGGTCAGCGATGGTCCCACGATTTCGGCGGGCACCGTGTGGGCGCAGTACCAGTGGGCCAACACCCGCGAGGCCGGCAGCGGCGCGTTCGGGTGCCTGGCCGACTATCCGTCGCTCGGCATCGACGAAGACGCGCTCTACATCGGCGTCAACCAGTTCTGCGGCTCGAGCTTCAGCAGCCTCGGCTTCGATTCGGTGTCGGTTTACGTGCTGAACAAGGCGGCGCTCGTCGGCGGCGCACTTTCGGTGGCGCAGTTCGATGGCGTGCTGCCCTCCCGCAACAGCAACGGCATCTACTCGCCGCAGGGCGTCGACAACGTCGACAGCAACACGAACGCCGGCTACGTCATCGGCGTGGACAACGCCTTCTTCGGCAGCCTCGTCCTGCACCGCATCAGCAGCCCGGGCGCCGCGCCGTCGATTTCCGCGCCGATCGCCATCGGCGTGGCCCCCACGGCGCTGCCGGTGGATGTGCCGCATCCCGGCGGCACGCTGCCGCTCGACGGGCTCGACGACCGGCTGCTGCAGGCGGTCATCCGCCACGGCCGCCTGTGGACCTCGCAGCAGATCGAAGTGAACACGACGGGCCAGGCGGCCGCGACCGGCGGCCGCAACGCCGTGCGCTGGTACGAACTCGGCGGCCTCGATGCCACGCCGTCGGTCGTGCAGTCGGGCACCGTGTTCGACAACACCCCGTCGAATCCCGTGCACTACTGGATGGGCGCCCTCATGCCCAACGGCCAGGGGCACGTGGCGCTCGGCATGTCGACGGCAGGCGCCACGACACGCGTGAACACGGCCTTCACCGGCCGCCTGGCCACCGACGCCGCCGGCGCCATGGACGCGCCGCTCGTCTACAGCAACAACACGGCGTTTGCCTACAACCAGCAGTCGGCCCCCGAGACCTCGCAGCGCTGGGGCGACTATTCCTATACCAGCGTCGATCCAGACGACGACATGACGTTCTGGACGCTGCAGCAGTACGTCAACGCCACCGACTCATATGCCGTGCGGCTCGTGCGCCTGCTGGCGCCGCCGCCGCCGGCCATCCAGTCGGTGTCGCCGCCGTCGCTCACGACCGGCCTGGCGGCGGCCTCCGTGACGGTGACGGGGGTGGCGGCCGCCGGCCGCGGCTTCTTCGACCCGGGCCCGACGTTTCCCCGCCGCCTGGTGGCGGCGCTGGGCGCGGGCGTCTCGGTGACCGGCATCACGGCGTCCAGCCCGACGTCGCTCGTGCTCACCGTGAGCACGGTCGGCGCGGCGGTCGGCGTCCGCGCGGTCACCGTCACGAATCCGGACGGTCAGGCTTCGACGCTGGCCGCGGCGTTCACCGTCACGGCGCCGGGGCCGCCGGTGTTTGGCGGCGTGCCGGCTGACCGCACGCTCTTCGACACCGGCAGCGGCGCCTCGACGGGCCCGCTGGCGTTCACGGTCTCCGACCCCGACGGCACCCCCGTCGAGCTCACTGCGCTCTCGTCGGACCCCTCCGTCGTGCCGCTCGACCGGATTACCTTCGGCGGCGCCGAGACCGACGTCAGCCGCAGCGTCACCGTGCGCAGTAGTGGCCAATACGGGTCGTCGACCATCACGATGCGGGCCACCTCCGGCGGCCAGACGACCACCGCGTCATTCCTGGTCACCGTGAGCCCATCGGGTACGGCAACCCCGCCCCAGCGGTTTGCGGTGGCGGTCGTCCGCAACCGCGTCACCTTCACCTGGCAGCCGCCCGCCACGGCTGCCGACGAGCCGGTGACGGGCTACCGCATCGAGGCCGGCTACGCCCCGGGGCAGACGGTCGCCCGGGGGCCCCCCGGCCCCCGTCCAGGCCTATCAGCTCTTCAACGCGCCCGATGGCGCCTTCGTCGCCCGCGTGCGGGCGGTGACGGCCTCCGGTGTGAGCGCTCCCTCGAACGAGGTGGCCTTCGCCGTCGGACAGGGCGGGCCGCCGCTGGCGCCACTGGCGCTCCTCGCCACCGTGCAGGGCACGGCCGTGTCGACGCAGTGGACCGAGAACCCCGAAGGGCCGATCATCACCGGCTATCAGGTACGCGCCGGCAGCGCGCCGGGCCTGACCGACATCGGCGTGCTGCCGCTGCCGGCCACCGCCCGCACCTTCACGGCGAACGCGCCGCCAGGCACCTACTATCTGCGCGTCGTGGCGGTGAATGCCGCCGGCGCCAGCGTGGCGTCGAACGAAGCGGTGCTCGTGGCCCAGCCCGGCACGTGCACGATCCCGGAGGTGCCGACCGGCGTCGTCGCGTCCGCGCAGCCGGGGCGCCTCACCCTCCGGTGGAACGCGCCGTCACGTGGCGCCATTCCCACGACCTACATCGTGCAGGCGGGCACCACGAGCGGCGCCAGCGACCGCTTCGGCGTCGGGCTGCCGGGCGCCCTCACCACGGCCTCGGGCATCGTCGCGCGCGGGCCGTACTTCATCCGGATGTTCGCCACCAACGCGTGCGGCGCGTCAGGGCCGTCGCTCGAGACGTCCACGACCATTCCGTAGAGGCCGCGATGAGCGACGACGAGTGGCACGTGCCTCACGTCCGCCGCTGACGCCTGGACTCACCGAATCGGGCACTCGTCTCCGAGATACGTGACCGACGAGACATCCATCACCGGCACCGGCGCCGGCGTGGGCAGGTTCGACCGCGAGGGGTCGCGGCCCGGCTGACCCACGATGACGCGCGTGCCGCCCACGCGCGTGCCCAGCATCGCCGCCGAGAGATCCGACTTGCGCACGATGCCCACAATCGCCACCCAGTGGCCGTTGTGCTTCTTGACGTCGTTCATCACCGCCTTCGGCGCGGCGATGCGGAAGCTGCGGCCGCCCACGTCCGGGCCAAGCTGCACGCCCTCTTCTTCGGTGCGCGCGGCGGCGGCGAAGACGCGGCCCTTGAGGCAGCCGCGGGCGTTGATCTGCACGGAATCGTCAGGCACCTTCTTCGTGCCGGGGTCCTGCGCGGCGAACGTGGTCGTGACGAGCAGCAATACGAGAGGGAACATCAGGGCACTCCAGGCTGGCAGGCGTCGGGCGGGCATCGCGGCGGTCAGTGGCTCATCGCGTAGAGCACCACGTTGATGCCGAACGCGTAGCCGTCGATCGAGAAGGTCTGGAAGTAGTCGGGGTCGTCGCCCTCACGCTCCCAGGAGTCGCCGTAATCGGTGTTGTGGGTCGCGAGCATCACGACGCGGCCGTGTTTGTCGATGAAGGCGCGGGCGCGCGGCTCGCGGCTGTCGTTGCCCCACTCGGACGTGTCGCCGCCGGTGCCCGCCCAGAAGTTGATCGACGGAATCTGCTTCACTTCCTGCACGGGGAACTGCGTGCGGAAGAGCGGATGGTCGCGGTCGAGATCGCGCAACTCGAAGTCGGCCGCCGGCAGCACCTTGCGGACCTCCTGCTCGAAGTTCTGCCAGGCGATCTCGCCCCAGAAGTCGTCGGCCCAGAGGAAGCCGCCCTTCAGCAGGTACTCGCGCAGGCGCGCCACTTCGGCGTCGTCGAGCGTGAGGCCGCCGGGTTCGGTCATCATCACGAACGGGCAGCGGAAGAGCGACGGGTCGGTCAGTGGCAGCACGAAGTGGCGAGGTTCGCGCTCGCCGTCGCGGCTGATGCGCACCTTGGTCAGCTCCGAGAGCCGGATCGAGAGGTTCACGTCGGCGCGCGGGTAGTCGACCACCCAGTTGCCGCCGCGGCTGAAGCGTCCGGTCTGGAAGGCGATCCGGCAGAAGTTGAAGCTGCCGTCGAAGCTCGACTCGGTGGGGATGGGGTAGCGGTTTGACACGCCCATCCGCCGCTGCCGCGCGAGCGCCTCGTGGCCGGCCAGGACGACAAGCGTGGTCAGGGCGAGCGCCGTCGCCACGCGCACGAGACGCCGGGTCGAGGGGAGTCGCACCACTGCCCTTCACTCTACGACGAAGTGGGCGGCATATACTGACCCTCTTCACGCCATCATGCCGCTCGCGCCCGATACCGCCGCCGCCCTCGTGTCAGACCTTCGCGCCCTGCTGGGCGACCGTGTGTCCACGGCCGCCGCCGTGCGCGACCACCACAGCCATGGCGAGTCGTGGCACGCCGCGGCTGAGCCGGATGCCGTGGTGTATCCCGAGACCACCGAAGACGTCAGCGCCGTCGTGAAGGTCTGCGTGCGGCACGGCGCGCCGATCATCCCCTTCGGCATCGGCAGTTCGCTCGAAGGGCACGTGAACGCCATCCGCGGCGGCGTGTCGATCGATCTGACGCGCATGACGAAGGTGCTGCGCCTCAGTCCCGACGACATGGACATCACGGTCGAGGCCGGCCTCACGCACCGCAAGCTGAACGCGCACCTGAAGAACACCGGCCTGATGTTCATGGTGGATCCGGGCGCGGATGCCACGATTGGCGGCATGACGGCCACGCGCGCCTCGGGCACCGCGGCCGTACGCTACGGCACCATGCGCGAGACCGTGCTGGGCCTCACCGTGGTGCTCGCCGACGGCCGCATCGTGACCACCGGCGGCCGGGCGCGCAAGTCGTCGTCAGGGTACGATCTCACGCGCCTCTTCGTGGGTTCGGAGGGCACGCTCGGGGTCATCACCGAAGTGACGCTGCGGCTCTACGGGCGTCCGGAGGCGATGTCCACGGCGGTCTGCGGCTTTCAGACCATGGAAGGCGCGGCCGCCACCGTCATCCAGACGATTCAGCTCGGCGTGCCGGTGGCGCGCATCGAGATCATCGACGAAGTGCAGCTCGGCATCGTCAACCGCTTCTCGAAGACATCGCTGCCGGAAGTGCCCACGCTGCTCTTCGAGTTCCACGGCCCGAGCCCGGCCGTGGTCGAGGAGCACGCGCGGCTCGTGCGCGAGGTGGCCGACGAACATGGCGTCACCTCGTTCCAGTGGACGGCCTCGGCGGAAGAACGCGCGAAGCTCTGGGAAGCGCGGCACAACGTGCTCTATGCCACGATCGCCTCGCGCCCCGGCTGCAAGGCGTGGACGAGTGATGTCTGCGTGCCGATCGCGCACCTGGCCGAGTGTATCGTCGAGACGCAGAAGGACCTGGCGGCCTCGAACCTCGTGGCGCCGCTCGTCGGCCATGCCGGCGACGGCAACTTCCACCTGATCTTCATGCTCGACCCGGACGATCCCGAGGAGCTCGCGCGTGTCGCCGCCGCGAATCACCGGCTGGTCGAACGGGCCCTGTCGTTCGGCGGCACGTGCTCCGGCGAACACGGCGTCGGGATGGGGAAGCTCAAGTACCTCGAGCGCGAACACGGCGAAGACGCGCTGGAGCTGATGCGCACGATCAAGCGCGCCGTCGATCCGGCGAATCTCATGAACCCCGGCAAGCTCGTGCCCGGGCTCTAGCGGCCGCTGCCGCGTGCGTGCGCAGCACCGTGTGGAGCTTTGCGCAGCCGTCGCCGAGGCTGTGGCCGACGAGCAGCCGCGGACGCATCGTGCGGTAGTCGCGCTCGATACGCGGCGCCGCCGGTGAAGGGCGAGCCTTCGATGAGGCCCGGCGCCTGGCCGGCGGCAGCGAGTGGTCTCGGCCAGCATCCACGGCGGCGGCAAGCACGACGGCGACGGCAAGGAGCCCGCGGGCGATCACTCGGCCTATCATCTACCGGATGTCCGCCGTGGAACGCTACCTCGAAGATCTCGGCATCGCCTGCGAACGCCACGACCATCCGCCCGTGGCCACCGTGGCCGAGGCCGAGCAGTACTGGGGCGGTATCGACGCCCTGCACGCGAAGAACCTCTTCCTGCGCAACCAGAAGGGCAGCCGCCACTTCCTCGTGGTGCTGGCCTTCACCCGGCGCGGCGACCTGGCCGCGCTCGGCGAGCACTTCGGCGAGAAGAAGCTCGGCTTCGCCTCGCCCGAGCGCCTGCTCGCGCATCTTGGCCTGACGCCAGGGTCGGTCTCGCCGTTCGGCCTCATCAACGATCCAGCGCACAAGGTCGAAGTGGCCATCGACGTCGCCATTCGCGATGCCGCGCGCGTGGCCTTCCATCCGAATGTCAACACCGCCACGCTCGTGCTCTCGGGCGCGGATTTCCAGCGCTATCTCGCGGCCGTCGGCCACCAGGTGCATTGGATCTGACGGCTCCCGGGTATCCTGAAGACGACTGATGGCCAAGCGCAAACCCGAACCGTCCCTCTTCGACCCGCCTTCGTCGCCTGACGGCGACTTCGGAGAGGCCGGCACGACGCCCCCACCGGCCGGTGGCCCGCCTTCGCCGCCTGGCGGTGGCTCCGGCGATGGCGCCGTGGCCCTGCACGACGCGGCGCAGAGCCGCTACCTGAACTATGCGCTGTCGGTCATCACCTCGCGCGCCCTGCCCGACGTGCGCGACGGCCTCAAGCCGGTGCAGCGCCGCATCCTCTTCACGATGTGGCAGCAGAACCTCACCGCCGACGCCAAACACCGCAAGTGCGCCAAGGTCGTGGGCGACGTGATGGGCAACTACCACCCGCACGGCGACTCGGCGCTCTACGAGACGCTCGTCCGCATGGCGCAGTCGTTCTCGCTGCGCTATCCGCTCATCGACGGCTCGGGCAACTTCGGCTCGCTCGACGGCGACGGCGCGGCGGCGATGCGCTACACGGAATGCCGCCTGGCCCGGCTCTCGGACGAAGTGCTGGAAGAGATCGACCAGGAGACGGTGCCGTTCCGGCCGAACTACGACGGCACGCGCACCGAACCGGTCGTGCTGCCCTCGCGCATCCCGAACCTGCTCGTGAACGGCGCCACCGGCATCGCCGTGGGCATGGCCACGAACATCCCGCCGCACAACCTCACCGAGGTCTGCCAGGCGCTCATCAAGCTGCTCGACAACCCCGACCTCACCGTGCCGCAGTTGTGCCGCTGGGTGAAGGGGCCGGATTTCCCGACCGGCGGCCAGATTCTGAACTCGCCCGACGAACTGAAGGAGATCTACCGCACCGGCAGCGGCAGCGTCCGCCTGCGCGCCACGTGGGAGGCCGGCCCGGTGGGCCGCGCCGAGAAGACGATCTACATCACGTCGGTGCCCTACATGGTCGACAAGTCGGTGCTCGTCGAGCGCATCGGCGACGTGGTGCTGGCGCGCAAGCTGCCGCAGCTCGTGGACGTGAAGGATCTGTCGACCGACGATGTCCGTATCGCGCTCGAGATCAAGAAGGACGCCGACGAGAAGATGGTCATGGCGTACCTCTTCAAGCACACGCCGCTGCAGACCAACTTCGCCGTCAACCTCACCTGCCTCGTGCCCACGGAGAACGCCGATGCGGGCCGGCCGGAGCGTCTCGATCTCAAGCAGATGCTCTGGCACTTCCTGCACTTCCGGCTCGACGTCGTCACGAGCCGGCTCGAACACGAACTCGGGCAGCTCGGCAAGCGCATCCACATCCTCGAAGGTTTCGCGAAGGTCTTCGATGCGCTCGACGAGATCATCGCCATCATCCGCAAGTCGGACGGCAAGGCCGACTCGGCCGGGAAGATCATGGCGCGCTTCGCGCTCGACGCGATGCAGACCGACGCGATTCTCGAGCTGAAGCTCTACCGGCTGGCCCGCCTCGAGATCCTGGTCATCCAGAACGAGCTGAACGACAAGCGCTCGCGCACCCGCGAGATCGACGCCCTGCTGGCCGACGATGCGGCGCGCTGGAAGCTCGTGCGCAACGAACTCGAGCAGGTGCAGGAGAAGTACGGCGACAAGCGCCGCACCACGCTCGAGCAGGCGGACGAAACCGAATACGCGCCAGACGCCTTCATCGTCGACGAAGACAACGTGGTCATCGTCTCGCGCGACGGCTGGGTGAAGCGGCAGAAGGACGTGAAGGATCTGGCGTCCACCCGCCTCCGCGAAGGGGATGCGGTGCTTGCCGCCATGGCCGGCAGCACGCGCGCCACGGTGGTCTTCTTCACCAACTTCGGCGCCGCCTACACGGCGCGTGTCATCGACGTGCCGGCCTCGACCGGCTACGGCGAGCCGGTGCAGCGGCTCTTCAAGTTCAAGGACAACGAACGGGTGATTGCTGCCTTCAGCCTCGACCCGCGCGCCATCGGCGACATCGGGCGGGCGAGTGGCAGCGACGACGAGCAGGCCACCACCGCCGATGCGGACGTGCCGGTGCCGCCGGTGCACGCGCTGGCGGTCTCGACCGACGGCTACAGCCTGCGCTTCTCGCTGGCCGGCTTTGCCGAGCCCAGCACCCGCGCCGGCCGCCGCTACGCGCGTCCGGGCGACAGCGCCGAGATTGTCGGGGTGAGCGTGGTGACGGGCGACGAGACCGTCATCGCCGTGACCCGCGAGGCGCGGGCGATGTTGTGCCCGGTGAGCGAGGTGAACTTCCTGGCCGGTCCGGGCAAGGGCGTCATCCTGCTCAAGGTGAGCGACGAGGATCGCGTGCTCGGCTTCGTGGCGTCGAAGGGCGACCGCGACCTGATGAACGTCGAGACCTCGCGCGGCGCCGAACAGACCGTAAGCACCGCGAAATACGAAGTGACCGGCCGCGGTGGCAAGGGCCGCGAGCTCATGCAGCGCGGCCAGTTCACGCGCGTCATCCCCGCGCCGGCCGTGGTACAAGGATGGAGTGAGGAAGCGTAACGCGCAGAGACGCGCCGGCGTCGCCGCGGTGCTCGCGGCCGCCGCCTGCGCGTTCGTCGTGGCCCGGCTCGGCGCCGACATCTCTGCCACGCCTGACTGGACGATTGCGAACGGGATCACGCGGGCCGAGATCCGCGGCGACACGGTCTACGTCGGCGGCACCTTCACGCAGCTCTTCTCGCCGGCCATCACCGAGGACCAGTTCTACGACTTCGTGACCGGGCAGGTGCGTGCCGACTGCGCCCGATCCACGAGCGCGCAGCGGCCGCTCAGCGGGTTCCTCGACAACCGCGGCGGCCTGCTCGTGCCGGTGCTCCCGGGGGACACCTTCGCCGACGTCAACGGCGCCTTCTCGCTGCCCGAGGGCACGACGCTCGCGCGTATCGCCGACACCTGCCTGTGGGACCGGCAGTTCGCCGCGCCGGCCATCGACCCGCAGGTGCCGGCGGATCTCTCGATTGGCGTGCCGGCCCGCGCCGGCAACATCGTCGTCACGACCAACGCCGTGCTCGGCCCCGACCTCATCACCCTGCGCGCGCAGGCCGCGGCCTTCGATGCCACGACCGGCGCGCGGCTGGCGTATCAGTTCTACCAGGGCCGGTCGGAAGTGGGGGTGCTCGGCGCGACCGCCACGCGCATCATCGTGCGTGTGCGGAGCTCCGCCTTCGGCGCCTACACCCTGGGCGCGATCGACCCGTCCACCCTCGTGCTCACCGATGGGACGGTCACGCTGGCTGACGAAACGATCGGCGCCCGTTCGTGGGTGCGCGGCGACGTGCTCTACCGCCTGCGGCCGCCGCCGTCGAACACGCTCGAAGCGTTCGACCTCACGACGCTGCGGCCGAGAGCCGGCTGGACGGCGCCGGTCGTGCCGGCACTCACGGACCTCGAGGTCGTCGGCAATCGTGTGTTCCTGGCCGCCCGCGTCGTCGGCGGCGTGGCGGTGCCGCCGCCGGCCGCTCTGAATGCGGCGACCGGTGCACTCGATGCCGCGTGGACGCCGCCGGCGCTCACGCGCCGCGTGCCGGATCCGGGCGGCGTGCCGTACCAGCCCGCGCTCACCGCGCTCGCCACCGACGGCCAGCGGCTCTATTTCGCGGGGGACTTCGAACGTGTGGGTGGCGCCGACCGCGACGGCGTGGCGGCACTCTCGGTGGCCTCTGGCGCGCTCGACGCGTGGGACGCCGCGCCGTTCCTCGTGAGTCCGCTCGAGGCGACGACCACGGCGCTGCTGGCGACGCGGCCCACCGGCGCCAACCGTGTCACGCGGCGGTTTCTCGCCGCCATCGACCGCGCCACCGGCGTCGCGCGGGCGTGGAATCCCAACGACCCCGGCCGGGTGCTGCTGCACCAGCCCACGCCGGTCGCCGCGCTTACCGTGGATGCGGCCTGGGTCTACTTCGCGAGCGCCACCACCGGCGAAGTGCTGCGCGCCGCCATCGCGACCGGCGACGTCGACCCGGCATGGCGCGTCGTGGTCACCCGCGCCGACAATTCCAGCGGTGTCGTCACCTCGATGGTCAACACCGGCGGCTTCGTGTACCTCGGCGGTGACTTCGAGCGCGTGTCCGGTATGGCGATTCCGCCCACGACGCGCCGCGCCGTGGCGGCGGTGGCTGTGGACGGCTCGCTCGCTCCGTGGGCGCCGCAGCTCGAAGGGCTGAACGGCGTGACGCTGCGCGCGCTGCTCGCGCAGGGGCCCACCATCTACATCGGCGGCGACTTCACGTCGGTGAACGGGCAGTTCCGTCTGGGCTTTGCCGCCGTCGATGCGGTGTCGGGTGTGCCGTCACAGCCGGAGATGGTCGTGCTCGGCGAGACCAGCATCTACGGGCTCGCCACCGACGGCGCACGCACGTTCGTGAGCGGCGCGTCGTTCGGCGCGCCGCTTGTCGGCAGCGTGAATCCGGCGGATTCCGTCCTCACGGCCTTCGGGCCGACGATCAGCGCCGTGCCGACGAGCGCGGCGTTCGTGGCCGGCCGCCTCTATGCCGGCCTCGAGTACGACCCCGACGCCGGCACGGCGACGACGCGCGTCACCCGCTGGAGCCGCGTGACGGCCGACGATCAGGGGCTCGTGAACATCAGCGACGACGGCACGCTCGAGTACTACGCGGCGGTTCCCGGGAATCCGCCCGCGGCGCCCACACTCGTCGCGACGGCGAACGACAACACGGTCGTGGCGTCGTGGACGCCGTCGCCCACCGGCGCGGCCGCCACGAGCTACACGCTTTGGGCCGGCTCGGCGCCGGGCCTCGCGAATCTGGCGGCCATCCCCATGCAGCGCGCCACGTCGTTCACCGCCACCGCGCCCACCGGCCTTTACTACCTGACGGTCGTGGCGCGCAACGGCTACGGCGCGAGCCCGGCGTCGAACGAAGTGCCGGTGCAACTCGGCTGTCTCGCGCCGCCGCCCGCGCCGGGCACGCTGACGTTCCTCACGGCCGGATCGACCGTGGCGCTACGCTGGGGCAGCGCGCTCTCGGCCTCGTCGTACACCATCGAAGCGGGGCAGGCGCCCGGCTCGGCGAACCTCGGCGCCATTCCCGTGCGGAACGTCACCACGTTCGCGACGCCTGCGCCGCTTGGCACCTACTACGTGCGCGTGCGCGCCGTGAACCGCTGCGGCGTGAGCGGGCCCTCGAACGAAGTGGCGATTGTGCTCGACGGCACCACCACGCTGCCGGCGACGCCCACCGGGTTCGTGGGCGGCGTGAATGGCCGCACGGTGACGTTCCAGTGGACGCCAGCCACGACCGGCGGACTTCCGGCCCGCTACCAGATCGAAGCGGGCAGCACATCGGGTGGTGTGATCGCGGTGCTGCCGACGACGGCGACGCAGCTCGTCGTGCCGAACGCCCCGAGCGGCACGTTCTACGTGCGCGTGCGTGCCGTGAACGCCGCTGGCGCGAGCGAGCCCACGGCGGACATCCCCGTCACCGTGCCGTAGCCGCCGCCGTACATGACAACACGGCCGCCGGAGTACCCGGTCGGCCGCGTGTCGAACGTTACTGCGACTAGCGCTTCGGGATGCTGAGCTCGCCGAGCTTCGCGGCCACGTCAGGTCCCGCCGTCGAGACCTTCACCGACTTCTCGATGTGCAGGATCTTCCCGTCGATGCCGACGTAGAACGTCCAGCGGTTGGCCACACCGAACGAGCCGAGCACGCCGTAGGCGCCTGCCGTGGCCTTTGTCGGATCGCCGAGGATGGGGTAGTCCGCCTCGACGTGCTGCGCGAACTTCGTGTTCTCTTCCGGTGTGTCGACGCTGGCGGCAAAGTACGCCACCTGGAACGCCCGAATCGCGTCGCCGCTCTCACGGAGCGACTTGCATTCGATCGTTCAACCACCGGTGAACGCTTTGGGGAACCACGCCAGGACCACCGCGCTCTTGCCCTTGTACTCGGCGAGCGTGTGCGTCTTGCCGTCGGAACCGCGAAGCGAGAAGTTGGGGGCCTGATCGCCGACTTTGAGTTCCACGGTGTTCTGTGCGCGACCCAGGGCCGCGGCCGTCAGACTGAACGCCACGGTGAGCCCGAATTTCAGCCACTTGCCTACGCGCATGTCTCCTCCACGGCTTCATGGTAGCAGCACCCGGCTCGACTCGTGACATGCGGGATTGGCGCGCCCTGACCATATGATGGGACGGTGAGGTTGAAAGTCCCAGGCCGGCTCGCCTGGGCGGCCGCGGCCCTGGCCGCGCTCGTCGGGGCGGCGATCGTGCTCGTCCACACCCCGCCGGCGGCCCGGTGGGGCCGCGACTGGCTGGTGCGTCAGGTAGCGGCGCAGTTCCAGCTGGATCTCGCGACGAGCCGTCTTGCCGTGAACCTCTTCACGCGCCGCGTCACGCTCGACGACGTGCGTCTGGCCGCGCCCGGTCACACCGGTGAACCATTCTTCTCGGCCCGCCGCCTCGAGGCCAACCTGCCGTGGGCCGTGTTCGGCGGCACCGTGCGCGTCTCGATGCTCGAGGTGGACGACGCCCGCGTCTGGCTCGTGCGGGAAGGCGGCGTCATCGTGAACCTGCCGCCGCCCTCCGGCCAGCCGCCACCAGCCGTCGCGCGCCGCTTCGATCTGCGCGGCCTGCGCGCGCGCAATCTCGCCGTCGACTACGAGGACCGCACCGGCGACGTCGATGTCTCGGTGTCGGCGCTGACCCTCTCGCTCGACGAACGCGACATCCGCATCTTCGCGGGCGCGAGCGGCACCATCGCCGCCGAGCGCCTGCGCGTGCGGATGGGCGCGCACGAGACGACGAGCGCGCCGCTCAGCGGCCGCCTCGCCTTTGACGGCTCGAACGTGTCACTGCAGGCGCTGACCGTACCGCTGCCCGAAGGGCGCATCGTCGTCGACGGACGCGTCAACCGCGCGCTCGACGATCTCCGCTTCGCGCTCACGCTCAGCGGCTCGCTCGACTACGAGGCGCTTGCCGCGTGGACGCCGCCGCCGGTGCCGGTGAGCGGTGCCGGCGCCTTCGAGGGCACGTTCGAAGGGCCGCTCGGCGGCTACGAGCTGCGCGCCAACTTCACGGCGCCGGGGCTGCGCATCGGCCGCGCCGCCGGCCTGCCGCTTGCGGGCACGATCGCGGTGACACCGCCGCGCGCCCACGTCGAGACCTTCACCGTCACGGCGCCGCGCACGGCGGCTTCGCCCCGCGAGGGTGTCATCACCGGGCAGTTCACCTACGAGTTCGGCCGTGGCGCGAGCGAACTCACGGCACGCTTCCGCGATCTCGATCTGGACGTGGCGCTCGCCGCCAACGACCAGGCGCCGACGACGTTCGCCGCCTGGCAGCGCGGCGAGGTCACCCTGCGCCGCGCCTCGCCCCAGGCGCTGATGCAACTCACGGCGGCCGGCACGAGCACCTTCCTGACACGCGCCGACCGCGTGGCCGTCGATGGCACATGGCAGGCGAGACTCGCCGACGAGCGCTGGTTCGTGCGTCACGATCACCGGCTGCTCGACACCGCGAGGGCCTACGGCACGATGGCGTGGCCGGCGGCCGACGATCCGGCGCGAAGCGTGCTCTCCGGTCCGCTCACGCTCGAGATCACGGATGTCGGTCCGATGATCCGCGCGGCGCGCAGCTCGGGCATCAACCTCTCGACGTCGCTCGATGGCGTGACCGGCCCGGCTGGCGGCGACCTCGTGATGGACGGCAGCATGGCGCGGATGGTGATTCGCGGCCGCGTGGCCTCGGACGCGCTCGCACTGTCCACCGGCGCGCCGGCCACCGCGCTCGCCGATATCGTCTACGACGGTGATACGCTCGACGCGACGCACTTCGAACTCACGACGCCGGGCGCCCGCATCGCCGGCAATGTGGCCATGGGCATGGTATCGGGCGTGCTCGCCGGCGCGTTCACCGCCGAGGCCGACGACCTGCCGACGCTTGCGGCGCCGTGGGCGTCGCTCACGGGCCTCACCGGCACGGCGCGCATGGCCGGCACGATCGGCGGCACGACGGCGGTGCCCGATGTGCCGTTCACCGCGCAGTCGACGCCGCTCGATCTGGACGGGCAGCACATCGGCACCGTGGATGTGGCGGCGCGTCTGCGCGGCACCGTCGTCGAGATCACGCGCGGCGCCGTCCAGCAGACGCCGGGCATGCTGACGGCGACCGGTACGGTGGACTATCTGACCGGCGCCTACGATCTCGACATCGACGGCACGGCGCTGCACTGGCGCAATCCCGTGGCCGGCGCGCCCGTCAGTGCCGTGACGATGGATGTCGCCTTCGCGGGCGCCGGCACCTTCGAGGCGCCGGGTGGCAGTGGCACGCTCACCGCGACGCCCGTGGGCGGCTCGATCGGCGACTTCATCGGCACCGCCGACGTGCGCTGGCGGTTCGCCGGCGGCGTGCTCAACACCACGGCCTTCCTGCCCTCGCTGCGCACGTGGGCGCAGGCCACCATCGAACCGCGCGCGCCCTTCGCCGTGCGCGGTGTGGCGGCGGTGAACGCCCTCGACGTGCAGCCCTTCGCGCTCGCGGCTGGCGCGTTGACGCAGGCCGTCACCGGCACCGTGGGCCTGAGCGCCGCCTTCGACGGCACGCTCGAGGATCCGGCGACGCTGCAGGCGTTCATCAACCTGCAGCAGGTCGCGCTGCTCGTCGGCGGCCTGCCGGTGACGCTCGATCGCCCGGCGCGCATCACGGCGCGCGTCGACGACTTCAGCGTCGACGATCTGGCGCTCACCGTGGGCACGAGCGCGCTCACGGCGTCCGGACGGTTCCGCGACACTGCCGACCGGCCACTGCGTGCCGCCTATACGGGCAGCATCTCGGATGTCGTGGCCCTCGGCCGCGCCGTGGGTATCGCACCTGAGATCACGGCCACCGGCGGCCTCAACGCCACGTGGGAAGGCCGGGGCGGTGTCGCCAATGCGCGCTCCACGGTCGAGGTCACCACGGCGTGGATCACGATGCCGGGATATCCGCCGCTCCAGGCGCTCGATGCCGCGGCCACCTACGATGGCACGCTGCTGTCGCTCGATCGCCTGTCTGCGACCTGGCAGGGGGGAGCCATCGCGGCCACCGCGCGGCTGCCGCGGCCACTCCTCGAAGCGGCGATGAACGGCAGCGCGGCGCCGGCCGGCGCGACCGGCCGTGTCGATGTCACCGTGAAGGGCCTCACGCACCAGGCGCTGCAGCCGTGGCTGCCGCCCGAGTCGCTGGCGCAGATGGATGCCCGCGTATCGGCCACGCTCGGGCTCGACGTGACGGCGCTCGCCCGCGACGGCCTGCGCGGCACGCTCGTGCTCGATGACGCGGCGCTCACCGCGGCCGGCGTGCCGATCACGCAGGTGCGGCCGGCGCGCATGTCGATTGCCGCCGGCACGCTGCGGTTCGACGACGTCGCCTTCAGCGCCGGCACGCCCGTGGTCATCGGCGGCACGGTCTCGTTCCGCGACGACACCGTGCTCGATGTCACGCTCACCGGCACGCCGGGCCTGCGGCCCTTCTCGGTGCTGTCGCCCTCGATGGCCGTGGACGGCGCCGCCACGCTCGACCTGCGCATCACCGGCACGCCGCGGGCACCGCTCGTCAACGGGCGGATCGATCTCGACGATGCCGAGATCGTCATGCGCGATCCGCGCGTCATCGCCTCCGACATCTCCGGGCCGATCGTCCTTGCCGGCGATCGCGTCACGCTCGGCAACCTCACGGGCTTCCTGAACGGCGGCGATTTCGAGGCGAGCGGCACGGCACGTGTGCTCGGCGTGGATGTCGCGACCGGCGAGTTCACGCTGCAGGCGCGCGGCGTCGCCGTCGAGTACCCCACGAACGTCGACAGCGAGATCGACGCGCTGCTGCAGTTCGCGCCCGGCGCCACGCCCACGCTCAAGGGCGACGTGCGCATCCTGCGCGGCGCCTACCGCGCCACCATCAGCCTGCCGGCGCTCGTGGCGTTCAACGCCACCCGCACGGTGCCGCGTGTCGCGCCCGGCTACCTCGATCGGCTGCAGCTCGATCTGTCGGTGTCGACCGAGGACGACATCATCATCGACAACAACTACGGCCGCTTCGAGGCCGGTGCCAACGTGCGGCTGCAGGGCACCGGCGCCCGGCCCGCGGTGACCGGCCGCGCCGAGCTGCGCGAGGGCGGTGAGGTGTTCATGCTCGGCGGCCTCTACCGCCTGAACGAGAGCACGATCGCCTTCAGCAATCCCAACGCCATCGAGCCCGATATGAACATCTCGATGGTGACGCGCTCGAACGGTGCCGACCAGACGCTCACCCTG
>JBIKUN010000194.1:0-6269 GCA_044347565.1 Vicinamibacterales bacterium
CCCGCTGGGGTAGCGGCTACTCACGGCGCGGGCGTTCCCGGGGGTAGAATCAGGGGTTGGAGTTCGGCGCGAAATCCCGCCAGACCCTATGCCTCACGATTTCATTGCCGTCCGCGGCGCGCGCGTCCACAACCTGAAGAACATCGACGTCGATCTGCCGCGCGACCAGCTCGTGGTCGTGACGGGGCTCTCGGGGTCGGGGAAGTCGTCGCTCGCCTTCGACACGCTCTACGCCGAAGGGCAGCGGCGCTATGTCGAGTCGCTCTCGGCCTACGCGCGCCAGTTCCTCGAGCAGATGGAGAAGCCCGACGTCGATCTCATCGACGGGCTGTCGCCGGCGATTTCGATCGAGCAGAAGACCACCGGCGCCAACCCGCGCTCGACGGTGGGTACCGTCACCGAGATCTACGACTACCTGCGGCTGTTCTTCGCCAACGCCGGCGTGCCGCACTGCCCGAACTGCGACCGCGAGATCTCGTCGCAGTCCCTCGACCGGATCATCGATCTGGTGATGACGTATCCGCAGGACAGCCGCATCAACATCCTGGCGCCGATCGTCCGCGGCCGGAAGGGCGAGTTCAAGAAGGAGCTGCAGGCGATCGTCGCCCGCGGCTTCACCAAGGCGCGCATCGACGGGCAGTACAAGGGTCTCGAAGACGATCTGGCGCTCAACCGCCGGCAGAACCACTCGATCGACGTGGTGGTCGACCGGCTGATCGTGCGCTCGGGTATCGAGCGGCGCCTCACCGAATCGGTGCAGACGGCGCTCGACCTCGCCGACGGCATCGTCATCATCAACGCGCTCGACAGCGGCGACCGCCTGTTCTCGCGCAAGCTGGCCTGCGTGGTCTGCGGCATCAGCGTGCCCGAGATGTCGCCGCGTGCCTTCTCGTTCAACTCGCCGCATGGCGCCTGCCCGGGTTGCCAGGGCCTCGGCTCGACGTGGGACTTCGACCCGGCGAAGGTCATTCCCGACGACAGCAAGTCGCTCGCGGACGGGGCGATTGTGCCGTGGTCGCGCGGCGACAAGAAACTCGTGAAGGCGGCCATCGACGGCATCGCCAGCTACTGGGGCATCGACCCCGCCGTGCCGTTCGCGAAGCTGCCGAAGAAACAGCGCGACCTGCTCGTCTACGGGCCGGGCGCGTCGGCCAAGGACGATGACCCCGAGGTGCCGCCCGCGAAGAAGCGGAAGGGTGCGAAGGACGTCGAGCCCTACGGCAAGGACTTCGAAGGCGTGCTGCCGAACCTGCGCCGCCGCTTCGACGACGCCGCGTGGGAACAGCAGGCCGAACTCGACAACTACCGCTCGCTGCGCGACTGCCACGACTGCCAGGGCGGGCGGCTGCGTCCCGAGAGCCGCGCCGTGCGCCTGAAAGGCCGCTCGCTGCCGGATGTCGTGGCCATGCCGCTCAGCGACGCCCGCGCGCTCTTCGACGCGATGACGCTCACCGATCGCGAGACGATCATCGCCGGGCGCATTCTGAAGGAGATCCGCGAGCGGCTGTCGTTCCTCGACGAAGTAGGCGTCGGCTACCTCACGCTCGGCAGAAGCGCCGCCACGCTCTCGGGTGGGGAAGCGCAGCGCATCCGCCTGGCCACGCAGATCGGCTCGAACCTCACGGGTGTGCTCTACGTGCTCGACGAGCCGTCGATCGGCCTGCACCAGCGCGACAACCGGCGCCTGCTCGCCACCCTCGCCCGGCTGCGCGACCTCGGCAACACGGTCATCGTCGTCGAACACGACGAAGAGACGATCCGCATGGCCGACTACGTCGTGGACCTCGGGCCGGGCGCCGGCGAACACGGCGGCCAGGTGATGTTCCAGGGCAAGCCGGCGCAGCTCATCGAGGCCGCCGACTCGCTGACGGGGCAGTTCCTGAGCGGCATGCGGTCGATCGCCACACCCGCCGCGCGGCGTCAGCCCGGCAAGGCCGAGATCGTCGTGCGCGGGGCCCGCGCCAACAACCTGCGCGACATCGACGTGCGCGTTCCGCTCGGCCTGTTCGTCGCGGTCACCGGCGTGAGCGGGTCGGGCAAGAGCACGCTCGTCAACGACATCCTCTACAAGGCGCTGGCCAAGCAGATCTACCGCTCCACCGAGGAGCCGGGGCCGCACAAGGTGGTCGAAGGCGTGCACCAGGTGGACAAGGTCATCGAGATCGACCAGTCGCCCATCGGCCGCACACCGCGCTCGAATCCGGCCACCTACACCGGGCTCTTCTCGTTCATCCGCGATCTGTTCGCGATGGTGCCGGAAGCCAAGGCGCGCGGCTACAAGCCGGGCCGCTTCTCGTTCAACGTGAAGGGCGGGCGCTGCGAGGCCTGCCAGGGCGACGGCGTCATCGCCATCGAGATGCACTTCCTGCCCGACGTGTTCGTGACGTGCGAGCAGTGCAAGGGCCGGCGCTACAACCGCGAAACGCTCGACGTGAAGTACCGCGGCAAGTCGATTGCCGAAGTGCTCGACCTCACGGTAAGCCAGGCGCTGCCGCTGCTCGAGAACTTCCCGCTCATCGCGAACAAGCTGCGCACGCTCGAGAGTGTCGGGCTCGGCTATGTCACCCTCGGCCAGTCGGCCACGACGCTCTCGGGCGGCGAGGCGCAGCGCGTGAAGCTCTCGAAGGAGCTCTCGAAGCGCGGCACCGGCAAGACGCTCTACATCCTCGACGAGCCCACGACGGGGCTCCACTTCGAAGACGTGCACAAGCTGCTCGACGTGCTCAACCGGCTGGTGGACCAGGGCAACACGGTGCTCGTCATCGAGCACAACCTGGACGTCATCCGGTCGGCCGACTGGATCATCGACCTGGGGCCGGAGGGCGGGGCGGCCGGCGGCCGGCTCGTGGCGCAGGGAACGCCGGAGGCGGTGGCCAAGGTCAAGGCGTCGCACACGGGCCAGTTCCTGGCCGAGGCCTTCCGGGCCGAAACCCCGAGTGTGTCAAAACGACCACAGGTGTAGTGATTGGCACTGTGGCTGCGGAACCACACCCGGGCGCATCCGGCTTGAGCAGTTAGCTTCTAAGTAATTGATTGTAATGACTTTAGTCGCAAGCAGAGCCATGCGAAAAGTTGGGCATCCCGTTTGCTAAAGGGTAGCTGGTAGCCAGTTGTGAACATTGCCTTCCAGCAGACGCTCAGGCGTCAGGTGTCGTGCGCGGGGATCGGCCTGCATTCGGGGTCGAAGGTCAGCCTCACGCTGAAGCCCGCCCCGGCGGGCACCGGCGTCGTGTTCCGGCGCGCCGACCTGGGCGTGGACATCCCGGCGACGGTCGACCACGTGACGGCCATCAATCTGGCCACCGTGCTCGGCAAGGACGGCGCCACGGTGGAAACCGTGGAGCACCTGCTGGCGGCGCTCGTGAGCGCCGGCGTCGACAACGTCATCATCGAACTGACCCAGCGCGAAGTGCCGATCATGGACGGCAGCTCGGCGCCGTTCCTCTTCCTCATCCAGGAAGCCGGCCTCAAGAAGCAGTCGGCGGCGCGCGGCTATCTCAAGGTGCTGCGGCCGGTGAGCGTGGCGAGCGGCGACAAGCACATCGCCATCTACCCCTCCGACCACTTCAAGGTCAGCTACACCATCAGCTTCGACCATCCGATGCTGCGCCACCAGTCGCGCACGATGCGGATCACGGAGCAGAGCTTCAACGACGAGATCGCCCCGGCGCGCACCTTCGGCTTCCTGAAGGAAGTGGAGTGGATGCGTCAGCAGGGACTGGCCCTCGGCGGCTCGCTCGACAACGCCATCGTCATCGGCGACACCGGTCCGCTGAACGCGCTGCGCTTCGACGACGAGTTCGTGCGCCACAAGATCCTCGACGCGGTCGGTGATCTGGCGCTGCTCGGCCGTCCGGTGCTCGGGCACGTCGTGGCGCATCGCGCCGGTCACGCCCTGCACACGCAGCTCGCGAAACAGCTGCTCTCGGAAGCGGATGCCTGCACCGTGGTCGAAGACGTCGCTGTCGCGGCGGTGGAGATCGATGCCGTGCCGGCCACCGCGCGCGCTCGCTAGCTTCCAGGTCACCACCTCCATTGCCACGGCCGCGGCCATCCCCGCGGCCGTTCCTTTTTGTGCGGTGCGCCGGCACGCGCGCCGGCCGGCTGCCGACGTTTCGCGATAGCATGCCCCTCACCCCGAGGAGCTGCCAGAGCATGTCCCCGATCGACGCGTTCGACCGCCGTGAATTCCTGAAGCTGGGCACCGCTGCCGTCGCGGCCGGGTCGGCCGCGCTCGGACGCGAGGCCGCGGCGCAGCCCGCCCGCGGCTTCCTGGCGGCGCCGCCCATTCCGCTCGTGCGCATCGGCATGGTGGGCATCGGCCTGCAGGGCGGCTCGCATCTCGAGAACTTCCTCAAGATCGACGGCTGCCGCATCACCGCCGTGTGCGACATCCGCGACGCGCGCACCACCTGGGCCACGCAGCAGATTACGGCGGCGGGGCATCCGGCACCGGCTGTCTACACGCGTGGCCCGCGCGACTTCGAGCGGCTGTGCGAGACCGAAGACCTCGATCTCGTCTTCACCTCCACGCCGTGGGAGTGGCACGTGCCGGTGATGCTCGCGGCGATGAAGGCGGGGAAACACGCCGCCACCGAAGTGCCCGCCGCCATGACCGTGGACGACTGCTGGGCGCTCGTCGAAAGTGCCGAGAAACATCGCCGCCACGCGGTGATGATGGAGAACTGCAACTACGACCGCGCCGAGATGATGGCGTATCACATGGTGCGCAAAGGGGTCTTCGGCGACGTGCTGCACGCCGAAGGCGGCTACCTGCACGACCTGCGCGCCATCAAGTTCGAGAAGCAGGACGAAGGCCTGTGGCGGCGCGCCTGGTCGATGAAGATCGACGGCAACCCGTACCCCACGCACGGCCTCGGTCCCATCGCCAACTGTCTCGATATCAACCGCGGCGATCGCTTCGACTACCTCGTCTCGATGAGCGGCCCGTCGCGCGGGCTCTACGACTGGGCGAAGGAGCACTTCCCGGCCGATGCGCCCGAGCGGAAGGAACGCTACGCGCTCGGCGACGTGAACACGAGCCTCATCAAGACGGCGCGTGGCAAGACGGTGATGGTGCAGCACTGCACCAACCTGCCGCGGCCCTACAGCCGCATCAATCTCGTGCAGGGCTCGAAGGGGATGTTCCAGGGCTACCCGAACCGCGTCTACATCGAAGGGCGGGGCAAGGCGCACCAGTGGATCGACTGGACGGAGCTGCGCGCCGAGTTCGAACATCCGCTGTGGAAGGAACTCGAGACCCGCGCCGCCGGCGCCGGCCACGGCGGCATGGACTTCATCGAAGACTACCGGCTCATCGCCTGCCTGCGTGCCGGCACGCCCACCGACATGAACGTCTACGACGCGGCGGCGCTCAGCGCGGTGGTGGAACTGAGCATGCAGTCCACGCAGAAGCGCGCCCGCACGATGGACGTGCCCGACTTCACCCGCGGCGCCTGGACGACCAATCCGCCGCTGCCGATCGTGACCGTGTAGCGGATGCAGCTCACCCCGCTCGACTGGATCATCGTCGTCGCGTCGCTGGCGCTGTCGTTCGCGCCGGCGGTGTGGCTGGCGCGCCGCGCCGGCTCCAGCACGGCGGAGTTCTTCACCTCGGGCCGCTCGGCGCCGTGGTGGCTCATCGGCGTCTCGATGGTCGCGACGACCTTCAGCACCGACACGCCCAATCTGGTGACGGATCTGGTGCGTCAGGGCGGCGTGGCCGCCAACTGGGCGTGGTGGGCCTTCCTGCTCACCGGCATGACGACGGTGTTCTTCTACGCGCGGCTGTGGCGGCGCATCGGCGTGCTCACCGACCTCGAATTCTACGAGCTGCGCTACTCCGGCCCGGCGGCGACATGGGTGCGCGGCTTCCGCGCCGTGTACCTCGGCGTCGTCTTCAACGTCGTCATCATGGCGTCGGTGAATCTGGCCGCCGCCAAGATCGCGAACGTGCTGCTCGGCTGGCCGATCGGGCAGACGCTGCTCGTCTGCGGCGTCATCAACATCGCGTTCGCCGCCACCTCGGGCCTCTGGGGCGTGCTCGTGACCGACTTCATCCAGTTCGGCATCGCCATGAGCGGCTCGTTCGCCGCCGCGTGGTACGCGCTGGCGCATCCCGCCGTGGGCGGCCTCGAGGGACTCTTCGCGAGGATCGACCCGAAGACCCTCGTGCTCGTGCCCGACCTCACCGACTGGTCGGTGTCGCTGCCGATCTTCATCGTGCCGCTCACCGTGCAGTGGTGGTCCACGTGGTACCCGGGCGCCGA
>JBIKUN010000074.1:0-21805 GCA_044347565.1 Vicinamibacterales bacterium
TGCGCGTCGTGGACCACACGATCACGCCGGCGCGCCCGCGCATGGGCACGAAAGTGGTCGTGACGGTCACGCTCGAGAATCCGTCACGACGCGCGCAGCAGATCGTGGTCGATCTTGTCGTGCACTTCGTGAAGGCGCACGGCGGCACGAGCCCCAAGGTGTTCAAGCTCGCGAACGTCACGCTCGCGCCGCGTGAATCCGTGGCCCTGCGCAAGACGGTGTCGCTCGCGGACCTGACGACCCGGCGTCACTACCCGGGCCGCCATGCCGTGGCGCTGCAGTTGAACGGCGCCGCCGAGCCGCTCGGCACCTTCACGCTCGTGCGCTAGAGCCCGGCCGCGGCGGGGGCATCGTCGAACAGGCGAACGTACGGCTCATACCTGAACCGGCGATGGCGGGCGTGCCCGGTGATTTCAACGAGGATGCCGAGCTCCGCGAGGCGCTTGACGATCTGATTCGCGCCCGCGAACGTGGTGCCGAGCAGGTCCTGCACCTCCTTCGCGCTCAGGATCGGTCTCACATACAGGTGCTGCAGCACGCGGTGACCGTTACCGGCCGCTCGTCCCAGGCGTTCGGCAATCAGCGACCGGTGCTCTTCTCGAAGCGCGAGCACGCGCCGTGCCGTCTCCGCGGCCTGAGCACTCACTTCGACGATGCCCTTCAGAAAGAACGCCAGCCAGGCTTCCCAGTCGCCGTGGTCTCGCACGGCCTGCAGACGGTCGTAGTACTCCTGCCGATGGGTCTTGAAGTAGTGGGAGAGGTACAGCACGGGCTTGTCGAGCACGCCGCGCTCGCAGAGCAGGAAGGTGATGAGCAGACGCCCGAGGCGACCGTTGCCATCGAGGAACGGATGAATGGTCTCGAACTGCGCATGCGCCAGGCCGAACTTGATGAGCAGCGGGATGTCGTCGTGGGTGTGGAGGAATGTCTCGAGAGCGCCGAGGGCCGCGGGCACCTCTTCGGGTGGGGGCGGGACGAAGGTGGCACTCGTGAGCGACGCGCCGCCCGGGCCGATCCAGTTCTGGCTGCGCCGCAACTCGCCCGGCGTGAGTCGCGAGCCGCGCACCCCTTGCAGCAGCTCCCCGTGAATCTCACGAATCAGACGCACTGACACCGGCAGGTCCTGCAGGCGCGCCAGTCCACGGTTCATGGCGCGCACGTAGTTCACGACTTCGTCGACGTCCCGGGGCGTATCGCCACCGATCACGTCCGCTTCGGCTGACAGCAGGTCCTGCAAGGAGCTCTGCGTGCCCTCGATCTGGCTCGAGAGCACGGCCTCCTTGCGGACGTACATGTAGACGAACAGGTCCGGGTTCGGCAGCGTGTGCACCGACCCGTCCAGGCGGCCGAGTGCGCGGTCGGCGACCGACAGCAGCCGTAGCAGTTCTCCCTCCAGCCTGACAGGCGGTGCCGGGGGCAGGGGCGCCGGGATGAACGCCTGATAGCCGGTCGGCTGAGCGATATAGCGGCCTGCCCTCCCAGTGGGCCCTATGCTGTCTTCTGTGTTCAGCATGGAGCCTATTCTCCTCCATGTTTATTTAAGCGTTTCGCATGGAGTATCGCCCAGGCCATGTTAAACACGACGAGAGAGCCAGGTGGTTCTCAGATTGGCGTATTCTGGCGCCCCGCGCCGACCGATCTCACAGCCCAGACGCGGCGGCCGTGAGCTTCGTCATCATCTCCTTGTAGAAGGTGAACTCGCTCTGCTGGTCGGCGCTGGGGCGGCCCACCCAGCGGCCCGTGGCGCCCATCAGTCCCGACAGGCGCGAGGTCAGCTCGCGCGCCTGGCGCTTGATGTCGGCATCCACCGAGAGCCCCTTCTGGAGTTTGTCGGCCACGGGCGCCCACTGGCGGATCGTCGCCGCGACCTGCATCTGGAAGTCACTCCAGACCTTCCGGTCGGCCGGCAGCACGTCGATGCGCGGGTCATCCTTCACCGTGACCTTCTGCTCGAGGGTCTTCCCGCCCACGAGCAGCCGCACCGTGTAGAGGCCGGGCGTCACGTACGGGCCCGGCATGTTGCCGCCGCGCGGCGCGTCGTCGTCTTCGCTGAAGCCGGCGCGCACGGGCAGCTCGGCGTGGCGCAGGTTCCAGACGACGCGGTTCACGCCCTTCGCGCGCGTGGCCGCGAGCGTCTGCACGGGGGGGCCCGCCGTGTCGTGCACGGTGAGCACGGGCGCCGCCGCCGTCGAGCCCAGCCAGTAGTCCACGATGGTGCCATTCGGCGGGTTCTCGCCGCGGAACGTCATGTCGCCGGTGTGCGCCTTGAGGTTCGTGTAGCGGATCTGCTCGGCCGGTTCGATGGAGAAGAGCTGCGCGTCGGTGGTAGCGGCGGCGCCCAGGCCCTGGATCGCCGCGAGCGAATCGAGGATCCAGATGCCGCGCGCATGTGTCGCGAGCACGAGATCGTTGTCGCGCATGTGGATCGTGAGGTCGTTGAACGGCATGGTCGGCATGTTGTTCTTCAGCTCGACCCAGTGCCGCCCCCCGTCCACGGTGACGAAGAGCCCGATCTCGGTGCCGAGATACAGCACGTTCGGGTTACGCGGGTCTTCGCGCAGCGTGCGCGCCACGCGGTTGGCGGGCAGGTCGCTCACGATCGAGGTGAACGTCTTCCCGAAGTCGGTGGACTTGAAGACGTAGTTCGCGAAGTTGTTGCTGCGGTGGTTGTCGGCGGTGACGTACACCGTGCCATCGGCGTGCCGCGACGCCTCGATGCCCGAGAACCACGATGAGGCGGCGAGGCCGGGGAAGCGCGTCTCGGCGCTCTCGAACGTCTTCCCGTCGTCCATCGAGACGCGGAACGTGCCGTCGTCGGTGCCCACGTAGAGCACGCCCTTCTTCCGCGACGATTCGGCGATGGCCGTCGTGCCCGGGTAGTAGGGCACGCCGTCGTCGATCGAGAGCATCGACTCATCGCTCTTCTTGCCCATGATCGGCAACGTGGAACGGTCGACGCCGGTGGTCATGTCGCCCAGGTCCTGCCAGGTGAGGCCGCGATCGCGCGAACGGAGGTGACGTAGAGGAACTTCAGGCCGCGGTCGTAGCTGATGCCGATGCCGCCGTCGTCGAGCTTCACGACATGACGCGAGTCCTTCGGGTTCACCCACACGAAGCGGTCGTCGCCGTGCGTGGTCGTGCGCGGGGCGGTGAACGACTTGCCGCCGTCATCCGAGAACGAATACGCGTTCAGCATGTAGATGCGCTGGTCGTCGTTCGGGTCGATCGTGGGCCGGCTCGCGTACATCGGGCGCGGGTTCCAGTTCGACATGAACGTCCACGTGCGGCCGCGGTCGTTGCTGCGGTACAACCCGGCGCCGCGGGTGATGTAAGCGGTCGAGGCGTTGTAGCGCGAGCCCTGTTCGATGCTGACGTAGACCACGTTCGGATCGCGGCGGTAGACGGCGATGCCGATGCGTCCGTACTCACCCTCGGGCAGGCCGTTGCCGGTCAGCTTCGCCCAGGTGGCGCCGCCGTCGGTGCTCTTCCAGAGGGCGCTGCCGGGGCCGCCGCCGTTGAAGCCGAAGGCCGTGCGCCGGCGCTGGTAGCTGGCGGCGTAGAGAATCGCCGGATCGCGCCAGTCCATCGCCATGTCGGTCACGCCGGTGTCGTCATCCACGTGCAGTGTGCGCGTCCACGTCTTGCCGCCGTCGCGGGTGACGTAGAGTCCGCGGTCCCCGCCCGGGCCCCACACCGACCCCTGCGCCGCCACGTAGGCGATGTCGGGGTTCGTGGGATGGAGCTGGATGCGGCCGATATGGCGTCTGGTCGTGAGGCCCACATTGGTCCACGTGCGGCCGGCATCGGTCGACTTGTAGACGCCGTCACCCCAGCTCACGCTCTGGCGGTTCGCGCGTTCGCCGGTGCCCACCCAGAGGATGCGCGGCTCCGGCTGGAACACGGCGATGTCGCCCACCGAATGCACCGCTTCGCGTTCGAAGACCGGCGTCCAGGTGACGCCGTTGTCGGTCGTGCGGAAGACGCCGCCCGTCGAGGAGGCCACATACATCGTGTACGGGTCGGACTCGACCACGTCCATGTCCACGACGCGGCCCGACATCGTGGCCGGGCCGATGTTGCGCAGCTGGAGGCCGGCCAGATCCGATGACTGCAGCGCGGCGGGCTGCCGGGCGGGCAGCGGCACGGTGGCAAGGAGGGCGAGGACGACGGCAACCAGCAGACGAGATGGCTTCATGAGGAAAACTCCGCGCAGACATCATGCGCGGGTGACGCGCCCCGCTTCGTTGCCGGACGTCTCCCGCGATACTGTCGAGGCATGATCGCGCGCCCCTCGCTGTCTCTGTTCGTCGCCGGTCGCCGTGTCGCCGCCGCCGTGGCGCTCCTGGCCATGGTCGGCATTGCCTGGACGGGCGTGACGGCGCAGTCCTCGCCGCCGCGGCCGGCGGCCGCGGCCACGCGCGCCAGCGACCACGTGGTCGTCATCTCGATCGACGGCTTCCGCCCGGCGATGTATCTCGACTCGGCGCGTGAAGGCGTGAGTCTGCCGAACCTGCAGGCGCTGCGCGAGGCCGGCTCGGCGGCCGAGGGTGTGGAGGTGAGCCATCCCTCGATGACGTATCCCTCGCACACGTCGATTGCGACCGGCGTCAGGCCGGCGCGGCACGGCATCGTCAGCAACACGATGTTCGATCCGCCCACCGGCTCGCCGCGCTGGTACTACGAATACAGCGCCATGACGGTGCCGGCGATCTGGGACCGCGCGAAGGCGCACGGGCTGACCACCGCCGGGGCGTCGTGGCCCGTCACGGTCGGCGCCACGATGGACGTGCTCTTTCCCGAATCGAATCAGGCGCCGCCGGATTCCACCTGGCTCGCCCGCGCGCGCAACGACTCGACGCCCGGGCTCGTCGATGCGGTCGTGACGGCGCTCGGTGGTTACGGCGAGAACGCCAACCGCAATGCGATCGAGCGTGACCGCTTCACGGCGGCGGTGGCCGGCCACATCCTGCGCACGTCGCGTCCGAACCTGCTGATGATCCACCTGATGGAAACCGACACGGCGCAGCACGCCGATGGACCGGGCTCGCCGGCGGCGCGCGATGCCATACAGCGCATCGACGCTCACGTGGGCGCGATCGTCCGCGCCACCGAGGAGGCCGGCATCCGCGCCCGCACGACCTTCATCGTCACCGGCGACCACGGTTTCTCGCGCGTCCATGCGCTCATCCAGCCGAACGTCATCCTGCGCGAGGGCGGCTGGCTCACGACCGACGCGCGCGGGCGCGTGCAGACGTGGCAGGTGGCAGCCCACGCCACGGCGATCCGCCTGCGCGACCCGAAGGACGCGGCGCTGGCCGCCCGCGTGGAAGGGCGTTTCCGGGAACTGGCCGAGGGCCGCTATCGCGGCATCTTCCGTGTGGTGTCACGCGCCGACCTCGATGCGCTCGGTGCGTATCCGGAGGCGGCGTTCTTCATCGAGCCGGCCGAAGGCTATTACGTCTCTGACGGTGTCGAGCAGGACAGCGTGCTCGTCGGCACGACCCGGCGCGGCGCGCACGGCTTCCTGCCCACCGAGCCGCGCATGCGCACGGGCTTCATCGCCGCCGGTGCCGGCGTGCGCCCCGGCGTGCCGCTGCCGTTCCTGCGCCAGATCGACATCGCGCCGACGGTGGCGCGGCTGCTCGGCTTCGAGATGCCCGACGTGGACGGCGTGCCGATCGTCGGGCTGCTCAGGTAACGGCAGCGAAATCCCGCAGGCAGACCGCTCGGTTTATCTGTTTGTGCCGGTTCGGTCGTGAAGCGTACGGTCGAGGTATGCGGGTCACTGAGCTTCATGCTGCCGTCGCGCAGCTGCGTGACGAGGTCGCGCGCGAGGGGGCGGCGACCCTGCGGCTGTGGGCGCCGGTGCTGCGGCGGCGGGCCTTCACGGCGGCGGCCACCAATCTCGCGTGTTATCTGGCCCTGCGCCGGCGCGACATCCGCCGGCTGCAGGAGGGGCTCTCGGCGCTGGGGCTGTCGTCGCTCGGCCGCAGCGAGGCGGGTGTGCTGCCGGCGCTCGATGCCGTGCGCGACACGCTTGCCAGTCTGGTCGGGCAGGCCGGCCGGCGACGTCCGGTCGCCGGCGCCCGGGCGCGCGGCCATCGCGCCATCGCCCGCGCCCAGCATCGCATCTTCGGCGCCGACCCCCTCGGCCCGCGCACGCGCATCATGATAACGATGCCGGCCGAGGCCGCCTCGAACCGCGGCCTCGTGCGGCGAATGCTCGAGGCCGGCGGCGACTGCGCGCGCATCAACTGCGCGCACGACGGTCCGGACGTGTGGCGCGCCATCATCGCCAACGTGCGCCGCGAGGCGGCGGCCGCCGGCCGCACCTGCGCCGTGCTGATGGATCTGGGCGGCCCGAAGGTGCGGCTCACGAAGGTGGCGCCGGCGGGGAAGCTCCGCCTGCTGCGCGGGGATCGCTTCGAGCTGGTCGAGGCGCCGCTGCGCAAGCGCGAGGCCCTCGTGCAGGCGGTCGTGTCGCATGCGGAGATCGTGCGCCGGCTCGTGCCCGGCGCCACCGTGTGGGTCGACGACGGCAAGCTCGGCGCCCGCGTGATCGAGGCGGGTGACGGCCGCGCCGTGCTCGAGGTGACCCACGCGCGCGATCGTGGCGAACGGCTGCGCGCCGAGAAGGGCATCAACCTGCCCGGCGTGGAGCTCGACATCCCGGCGCTCACGCCGCAGGACCTCGCGGCGCTCGACTTCGCGGCGGCGCACGCCGACTGCATCGGCTACTCGTTCGTGCAGCGCCCCGAAGACGTGGTGCAGCTGCAGCAGGAACTGGCGCGCCGACGCCGCGGCACGCCGCTGCCGCCGGTCGTGCTGAAGATCGAGACGGCGCTCGCCGTGCGCAACCTGCCGCGCCTCATCGTGACGGCCGGCGGGCGCCAGCCGCTGGCCGTGATGATCGCGCGCGGCGACCTGGCGGTGGAGATCGGGCTGGCGCGGCTGTCGGAAATCCAGGAGCAGATCCTGTGGATCTGCGAGGCCGCGCACGTGCCGGTCATCTGGGCCACGCAGGTGCTCGACTCGCTCGTGCGCGACGGCGCCGCCAGCCGCAGCGAAGCCACCGACGCCGCGATGGGCCAGCGCGCCGAGTGCGTGATGCTCAACAAGGGGCCGCACCAGGTCGAGGCCATCCGTTTCCTGGACGAAGTGCTGCGGCGGATGGACCGGCACCAGCACAAGAAGTCGCCGCGGCTCGGGCCGCTCGGCTCGTGGAGCGAGCCGCAGACGCTGCCGGAGGCGCTGGCGTGAGCCGGCCCCGGCTTCCCGTATAGTGACCGCAGGACCCTGAGTTCGCGAGGAGGCCGTTCATGCGTTCGCCCATCCCGGTCATCGGCCTGGTGCTCCTGCTCGGCGCCGGGCAGGCCGCCGCCCAGTCGCTCGGCCAGGTGGCCGCCGAGGAAGCCGCGCGCCGCAAGGCCATCACGTCGCCCGCCCGGGTGATGGGCGATGCCGATCTGCGCGCCGACCACCCGGTCTCGACGCCCACCGATGTGCCGGCCTGGCCGGATGACCCCGCGGGCGGCGGCCCCTCCACGCCGCGCCGGCTCGTCGAAGCGGCGGCGCTCCGGGGTGGGGCGTTGCCGGCCATTCCGGTGATGGCCGTGGCCGGCGGCGAGGTGTTCCTCGAGGTGGCGGTGAACGCCGAAGGCCGTGTGTCGGCCGTGAAGCCGTTCCGCGACACGCCACCCTTCACCGATACGCTCACGGCCGCCGTGAAGTCGTGGAGCTTCGAGCCGGCGACGGATGCCGCCATCCCGCCCGCCGGGCAGTCCATCGACGAGCGGACGCGCCGGCCCGCGGCGTCGAAGGTGCTCGTGGTCGGGCTCTTCCGTCCGCCGGCGCTCTTCGCGGCCACACTCGGCGAACCGCCGAAGGACGTGGGCGCGCCCGCCGAGGACGTGCCGGCGCCCGCCGGCGCCCCGCGGATGCCCGATTACCCGGTGAACGCGATGTTCGACGGGGTGGTGCTCGTGGAGCTGCAGCTCGGCGTCGGCGGCGCGGTGACGCGCCGGCGGCTCATCCGCTCGTCGCCGGCGTTCGACGGGCCGGCGCTCATCGCCGTGGACGCGCTGTCGTTCCGCCCGGCGCGTATGCGCGGCGCCGCCGTGCCGTCGGTGGCCTACGTGGCGCTCGCGTTCCGCCAGCCCATCACGCCGTAACGGCCCCGGGGGCCGTGCGGCTCAGCGCGCGGCCCCCGGCTTGCGCGGCAGCTTCTCGGCCCAGTTGGCCGCCTGCCACGCGAACACCGCGGCCACCGCGCCCTGCTGCTCCACGTCTGCCTTCTGCACGCGGTCGAACGTGTCCATGTTCGAGTGGTGCGAGCGCGAGTTGTATTCGAGCCGTTCCTGGATGAACTGGAAGCCGGGCAGTCCGACGTCGTCGAATGACGCGTGGTCGGTCGCGCCCACGCTGCGCGGGCTGGCCATCTTCCAGCCGAGCGCCTTGAGCGGCTCGCCCCACTTCTCGAGGATCGGCAGCGCGCCCTTGTTCGCCTGGCCCCACACGCCGCGGATGCGGCCCGTGCCGTTGTCGAGGTTGAAGTAGGCGGCGACGTTCGCGTGATCCGGCTTCGGGCGGCGGCCGTCGGCGTCCCAGTAGTGTGCGGCGACGTAGGCGCGCGAGCCGAGCAGGCCCTGTTCCTCACCGCCCCAGAGCGCCACGCGGATGGTGCGGCGCGGCTTGAGCTTCAGCGCCTGGATGACGCGCAGCGCCTCCATCATCGCGGCCGAGCCGGTGGCGTTGTCGGTGGCGCCGGTGGCGTAGGGCACGCCGTCGAGGTGCGCGCCCATGATGACGACCTCGTGCGCCAGGTCGGTGCCGGGAATCTCGGCGACGGTGTTGATGCCGTTCGGCTGCGCGCCTTCGGCGTGGAAGGTGGTCTTGATCTCGACCTCCATCCGCACCGGAATGCCGCGGGCGATGAGCCGCACGAGGCGGTTGTAGTGCTCCACGGCGAGCGTCGCCGACGGCACCTGCTTTGGCGCGTTCGCATCGCGGCTGCCGCCGCCGGTCGGGAAGATGGTGCCGCCGTCGGTCATCTGCGTGCGCCAGGTGAGGTCGCTGCCGCCAGCCGCCGTGTCGCCGTCGCTGCCGCGTTCGAGGAGCACGGCCACGCCCTCGTCCACCAGGAACTTCTGCACGGTGGCGGCGAACTGCTGGCGGGCCCGGGCGGCCTCGAGCGCGGCGGGCGGTGGCGCCGTCTGCGGCTGCGGCTCCTGCGGCGTGGCCGCTTCGGTCCACCACGGGCCGTCGTCCATCCGCAGGATGACCGGGCCTTCGAGCATCCGCACGGCACGCACGGGCTGCATGACGACGATCTTGCCGCGCAGTGTGCCGCGGTAGGCCGCGAGGTCGGCTACGGTGGCCGCCTTCACGTGCACGACGTCGCTCGCCACCGGCCCGGCCGTGGAGGGCGAGAAGTTGCGGGGGGCGCCGATGAGCACGGCGGGCTGCGGCGCGGTCATCGTGGCGCTGAAGCGTTCGATCGTCCACCCCTGGCCGAACGCCCAGCGTTCCTGGTGCACGTTTGCGAGGCCCCACGCCGTGAACTGCTTCATGGCCCACTCGCTGGCCTCGGCGAAGGCCGGAGTGCCGGTGACGCGCGGGCCGTAGACCTCCGACAGCCACCAGACGTGGTCGTGTGCCTGCGAGCGCACGGTGGCCTCCTCGCGCACCCGCGCGATGACGGCCGGGTCGAGGGGGGCGGGCGACTGGGCGGCGAGCGAGAGGGCGAGCAGGATGACGCCGGTGAGCGAGAGCGCGGAGGTGCGACGCATCGGCGAATTCTACTGTGAGCCCGCGCCGCCAGCCCGGCTGCACACAGCCGCCACGTCCGATGACAGGTCGCCGCCGGGTCGGCCTGGACATCGGCTCGTAACATCGAGGTCACGGCCGGAGGTCCGGCCGGCCACTTCACCTTCACCGGCCGCTATACCGGCAACGCGATCGCCGGCCTGCTGCTCGGCTTCCCCTCGCAGTCGCAGCGCCTGCTCGGTCCGCCGGTGAGCGACCTGCGCTCGTGGCAGCTGGCCGTCTTCGCGCGCCATCTCCACGAACCTCCTCATCCCGAACCACAACGCCGACTCGCCCGACTTCGGGAAGATCCTCCAGGCGTTGCCGGGGCGGCAGATGCAGCTGGCGCTGAAGTTCACGTTCTGACGGTCAGAAGAGCAGCTTCACGGCGAGCTGCACGACGCGTGGATCACCGGCTGAAGTGATGCTGCCGAATGCCGCCGCGCCCACGATGGTGTTCGGTGCGCCCAGTGCCGGTGTGTTCGTGGCGTTGAAGACTTCGCCTCGCAGCTCGAGGGTAGCGGGGCCGGGCAGCGGCACGCGGCGCACGATGGCCAGATCCAGATTGCGATAGGCCGGCCCGCGCACCGGGTTCCGCGGGCTGGACCCGATCGTGAACTGCGGCGCGGCGCTGAAGGCGCTGGTGTTGAACCAGCGGCTGGTCGTGCGTTCATCGGCCGGCAGCTCCGGATCGCCGACCAGATTCGGGCGCTGCGTGCCGAAGCCCGCGAACGCGTTGTTGTTCGTGGTTTGCGCGATGGCGAGCGGCACGCCCGACTGCAGCGTGACGACGCCCGAGAGCGTCCAGTCGTTCACGATCGCCCCCACCACGCCGCCCGGACGGCGCGCGCGCCCCTCGCCGAGCGGCACGTCCCACACCGCCGACGCCGTGAAGGCGTGCGGGATGTCCCCCGTCGAATAGTCGCGTTCGAGCCGCCGGTTGTAGCTGTCGGCCACCGGGACGTTGGCCACGGGGCCGGTCAGGATCGAGGCATCGAACACCGACGAGGCGTCGTCGCGCAGCGTCGACCGCGTGTAGTTGATCGCGTACGACATGCCATGCGCCAGGCGCTGCCGCAGTGCCACGTAGGCGCCCTGATAGAAGGTCGTGCCGACGTTGTTACGGTAGAGGCTCACCGTCGTGTACTGCGGGTACGGCTTAAGCAGCTGCGCCACCGTGATGGTGGGATCGCCAAGTGACGACGAGCGCGGAATCTGGCCGAAGAACGGATTGGCCACGCGCTGCAGGAGCGCACTGCCCAGGGCCAGCTGATCGGCCGTGAGCTGGTTCAGGTTGGTGTCGGGCAGGCCCACCCGCGTGATCTTCGAGCCCACGTACGCCACTTCGAGCGAGACATTGGTCGTGAGCGACTGTTGCAGTGAGGCGTGCCACTGCTGCGCGTAGCCGGACCCGAGGTCACGGTCCACCGAGAACACGCCCTGGCCGAGGCCGGCGTTCGCGGTGAGCGGAACGGGGGCCACCGACGGCCCCTGCGCCAGCGTGAATGCCGGCGTGACATTGTCGAGCGTGCGCTGCGACACGGTCTGCAGGAACGGGAACACCGGCGTTGTGAACGGCGTCGTGATGCCGGCCATCTCGATCCACGCGAGGCCGTAACCGGCGCGTGCGACCGTTGACTCGGTGAGGCGGCCCACCATGCCGACGCGCGGCCCGAGGTTGTGCCAATGCAGCTCGCGGGCGGCGCGTGGCACACCGTGCCGGCCGGCGTACTCCATCTGCGCGGTCGTGAGGTTGAACACGCCCACCTGGTTGTTCACTTCGGTGGAGGGGAAGTTCAGCGTGTAGCGCACACCGGCGTTCACCGTGAGGCGGTCCGAGAGCCGCCAGTCGTCCTGCACGAAGTACTCCTGGATGTGGGCGCGGTTGCGGATCTCGTCCTGCTGCAGGTCGATCGAGAACTGCTGCACCTGGCCGAGCAGGAAACCTGCGAGCGGCGTGCCCGTGTTGGCCGTGCCCGGCAGGTCGGTGAAGAGGTTGCTGAACGTGAACGTTCCGGTGGGGGAGGGCGGCTGCAGCACGTTCAGCCGCGCCCAGCGCCAATCGAAGCCGGCCTTCAGCGTGTGCCGCCCGCGCATCCAGGTGAGCGTGTCGGCGACCTCGGTCACGCTCGTGCCGAAGCTGGTAGCGGTGTTGGCCGGCGAGCCGAGTTGCTGGTACCCGGCGACGAGAAATGTGGGTAGCGTGTTGGGGAACCGCGCGGTGGCGGGCAGGCCCGGCAGGCCGAGTGTGGCCGAGGCGCCGCCCGTGAGTGACGCGGCGGTGCGATCGACGGCGCGCCGCGTATCGCCGGCGCGCAGCTCGTTGAAGAGGGTGGCGCTGAATGCGCGCTGCCAGGCCGATGCCAGCGCCCACGTGGCGGTGTCCTGCGGGCCGAGCGTGCCGCTCGTCACGCCGCTGCCGTCGGACAGGGGTGTCACCGGCAGGAACGCCTCGCGGAAGTGGGTGAGACGGGCGAACGCCATGTGGCCGTCGCCGAGGCGCTGGTCGAGCCGCAGGCTGAACTGGTCCTGATCGACCGACTCGTTGTCCACGCGGCGGTAGTTGTTGGCCGCGCCTGAGCCGGTGGGCAACGGATACCGATCGAGCAGCGCACGCGCCACCGGGTCGAACCGCGCGTCGGGGATGGTATTGCCGGGGAACGGCTGACGATTCGCTGAACCGGTGGCCGGATCGTAGATGACCGGCACACGGCCGCCGATCGGCTCGGTGAATATGCCCTGTCGCTGCAGCAACGTCGGCACAGTCGAGATGACGGTGCGGCCGATGGTCTGCCGCTGACCTTGATAGTCCGCGAAGAAGAACGTGCGATCACGGCGCAGCGGGCCGCCAGTCACGCCGCCGAATTGCTGGCGGCGGTAGGCGGGTGTCGCGATGCCGGTCGCGAACGGGTTCTTCGCGTTCAGCGCCTCGTGCCGCACGAAGTCGAAGAGCGTGCCGGCGAGCTGGTTGGTGCCGGCCTTCGTCGTGAGGTTCACGACGCCGCCGTTGAAGCGGCCGAACTCGGCCGGCGGGCTATTGCTCTCGATGCGGAAGTCCTGGATGGCGTCCACATTCGGGAAGAACGCCACCTGGCCGGGCTCGGGCTGCAGCACCGAGATGCCGTCGAACAGGTATTCGTTCGTGCGCGGCCGGCCGCCGTTGATGCGCGGCAGCGGCGCGGCGGGCGGCGGGGGCAGCGCCACCCCGGGCACGAGGCTCGCGAGCGTGATGAAGCTGCGGCCATTGAGCGGCAACCCGACGATCCGGCGGTTGTCGACGACGTGCCCGAGGCCGCCCGTGTCGGTGCGCAGCATGGCCGCGTCGGCGGCCACAGTGACCGTGTCGGTCGCGCCCACGTCGAGCGTGATGTCCACGCGCAGCGTCTCGCCGGTGGCCACCTGCAGGCCCGTGCGGATGAGCGGGCGAAACCCGGCCAGCGTGAGCTGCACCTCGTACGCACCAGGCGCCAGCCCCTGCACCGCGTAGTCGCCGGCCGCGCCGGTAACGGTCTCGCGCACGAGACCGGTCGCGAGCGCCCGCACCGTGACTGCCACCGCCGGGAGCGCCGCACCCGAGCCGTCGGCGACCACGCCCGTGAGTGCGCCGCTGCCGACCTGCGCCCACCCGGGCGCCGCCAGCGACACCGTGAGGGCCGCCATCAGTGCTGCAAGCTTCGTGGTCATCAGGGCCGGCGCGTCCTTCTCTATCGCGCGTTGGCACTGTAGATCGATTCTAATTGTCGATCAAATCGACTCAATGTGTGTCGATACGTTTTGCAGTGGCCCCCTCCCGGCGAGGCCCGCCGGCGGCTGTCAGGGGCGCGGCGGCGTGCTGGTCATGGCGCTCACGTCGATCGACACGGCCTTCACCAGCGCATGCACCTGGCGGCCCGGCGCGAGCGCGAGACGGCGCACCGCGTCACGGGTCACTTCGGCGGCGAGCACCAGTCCGCCCACGGCCACGTCCACCATCACCGCGTCGTGTTCCCCGGGGGGCGCGACCGTGCGCACGACGCCCGTGAGCACGTTCTGCACGCTCAGTCCGTCTGGCAGGCTCGTGGCGAGAATGACGTCGCGGGCCGGCACGCGGGCCCGCACGCGAGTCCCCGCCTGAGCCGCGCCGGCGGCCAGGATGACACCGCCGTCGAACGCCAGCTCGATGACGCCGCGTTCGCGATCGTGGCGGTGCACGACGGCGTCGAACACCGTGCCCGGGCCGGCCGCATCGACGAGGCCCGGCAGATCGGGACGCCGCATCAGCGCCGACACGGTGTCGTGCGCCACCACGCGTCCGCCGTCGAGCAGCAGCACGTGGGTGGCGAGCCGCACCACGTCCTCGAGGTCGTGTGTCACGAGCACGGCCGGCACGTCGAGCGAGCGGCGCACCGCGGCCACTTCGTCCTGCAGATGACGCCGCACGGCGCGGTCCACCGCGGCGAACGGCTCGTCGAGCAGCAGCACCGCCGGTTCCCGGGCCAGCGCGCGCGCCAGCGCCACCCGCTGTCGTTCGCCGCCCGAGAGCTCGTGCGGCCGCCGCCCGGCCTTGCCCTGCAGATGCACCTGCGCGAGACACGCCTCGGTCCGCGCCTCGCGCTCGCCCCGCGGCCGATCGGTCAGCGCCGCGGCGACGTTGCCGGCGGCCGTCAGATGCGGGAAAAGCGCGTAGTCCTGGAAGACGAAGCCCACATGCCGGCGATGCGGCGGTCGCCACACGCCGGTGGTCGTGTTGCTCCACGTCTCGCCGCCGGCCCGCACCATCGCCTCGGCCGGGCGGTACAGCCCGGCGATGCTGCGCAGCACCGTCGTCTTGCCGCTGCCCGACGGGCCGAAGATCGCCAGCGTGTCGCCGGTGCCGCACGTGAAGTGCACATCCAGCGGGATCGGTCCGTCCTGGCGAAGCGTGACGTGCAGCGTGCGTTCAGCCACGACGTTTCACCAGCCGCTCGGTGAGCGCCGTCGTCGTCATGAGCGTTGCCACCGCCACCACGAGCAGCACCGCGGCCATGATGCCGGCGCTGTGGTCGTCGAAGGCCTGCATGCGGTCGTAGATGGCGATGCTGAGCGTGCGCGTTTCGCCGGGCAGATTGCCGCCCACCATCAGCACCACGCCGAATTCGCCGAGCGTGTGCGCGAAGGTCAGGATCATCGCGGTGAGGATGCCCGGCCACGCGAGCGGCACCTCGATGCGCAGGAAACGCTGCCAGGGCGAGAGGCCACAACAGGCCGCGGCGTCGCGCATATCCGCCGGGATGGCTTCGAAGGCGCGCTGGATCGGCTGGATCACGAACGGCAGGTTGATGAAGATCGAGGCGAGCACGAGGCCGGGGAATGAGAATGCCAGCGAGGCGCCTGCCGCGCGTTCGAAGAGCGCGCCCAGCGTCGAGTGCGGGCTGAAAACGGTGAGCAGGTAGAACCCGAGCACGGTCGGCGGCAGCAGCAGCGGGATGGCGACGGCCGCTTCGAGCAGCGCCTTGCCGCGGAAGGCGCGCGTGGCGAGCACGTGGCCGGCCCACATCCCCACGGGCACGAGCAGCGCCACCGTCCAGAGACCGAGCGACAGCGAAACGCGGAAGGCCTGCCAGTCCATGGGCGCGTGTTTACCGCGGCAGGCCGAAGCCGTAGCGTTCGAGGATGGCGCGGGCCGGCGGCGTCTGCATGTAGTCGTAGAAACGTGCCGCCACGGGGCCCGCGCGCGCGGTCAGCACCATGCGCTGACGCAGCGGCGCGTGGTCCTCGGCCGGGATGAGCGCGTAGCGTCCGCGTCCCTGCAGGTTCGGCGCGAGGGCCAGCGAATACGCGATGATACCGCCCACGGCGTTACCCGTCGTGGCGAACTGCGCGGCCTGCGTGACGTTCTCGCCGAGCACGAGATGTGGCTGCAGAGCAGGCCAGAGGCCGTGTTTCCTGAGCGCGGCTTCGGCGGCGCGGCCGTACGGCGCATGCTCGGGGTTGGCGATGGCGAAGCGGCGCACGCCGCCGCTCGCGACGAGACGGGCGAGGCCGGCAAGACCGCCCGCCGGATCGAGCGGCGAGCCCGTGGGCGCGAAGAGCACGAGGCGCCCGACGCCGTAGAGCGTGCCGCGTCCGCGGGTGAGTCCGGCGCTGGCCAGCCTGTCCACGAAGGCTTCGTCGGCCGAGAGGAACAGTTCGAAGGGCGCCCCGTCCTGAATCTGCCGTGTGAGCGTGCCCGACGATCCGAACACCGTGTCCACGCGGTGCCCGGTGTCGCGTTCGAACTGCCGCGCGATCTCGGCGAGGGCGACGTTCAGGTCCGACGCCGCTGCGACGACGGGCGGACGCTGCGCCGAAGCGGCCGGTGCCAGGGCAGCCACGAGCGCCAGCACGCCCAGCACGATGGCCGCCCGCCCGAAGGTCCGGCCCCGCCTTGCATGGGGTCTGACCCCAATATGCACCACTCGGGAACCATACCCGGCTTGTGCGTCTGAAGACAATACAGCTCGGTCCTGTGATCGAATTGAGTCGATTAAGTCGGCTCATGATGCGGCTGGCGGTGATAGGATGCGGTGGCATGGCGGGTGATGCGGTGCGTTTCCTCACGGTGCGCAAGGCGGCTGAGCGGCTTGGCGTCGGCTATTCCACGCTGAAGCGCTGGGTGCTCTCGGGTGTCGTGCGCACGACGCGCACCGAAGGCGGCCATCACCGGATCGCCGAGTCGGAACTCGATCGCCTGGCGGCCCGCCAGGCTTCGCCGTCGCATCAGAAGGCGGGCGCTGCCGCCCCCGACGACCTGCTCGGCGGGCTCAGCGCGCGCAACCGCCTGCGCGGCTACGTGGAGGAGGTGCGCGTGGATGGCCTGCTCGCGCAGGTGCGTCTGCGTGTGGGCAATCAGTCGCTCACTGCCGTCATCACCGCCGATGCGCTCGGCGCGCTCAAGCTGCGCCGTGGCGACGACGCGATTGCCGTCATCAAGTCCACCGAAGTGATGATCGCGACGCCGGCCGTGCCGGCGGCGGCACCCGCGCGCCGCGCCCGCAGGCGTTGACGGTGACGCGGCGTCAGACCGACTGCACGCCCACCGGATCGGCGGCGTGGCGCGTGTGCGGCGGCGCCACCGGCATGCGCACGGTGAACGTGGCGCCCTTGCCCTCGCCGTGGCTCGCCGCCACGATCGTGCCGCCGTGCAGCTCCACGAGCGCGCGCACGATCGAGAGCCCCAGGCCCAGGCCGCCGAACTCGCGCGAGACGCTGCCGTCGGCCTGGCGGAACCGATCGAACACGTAGGGCAGGAACGAGGGACGGATGCCGATGCCGCTGTCGCGCACGGTCAGCACCAGCCAGTCGGGATCACCGCCGGCCAGCACGTCCACGCCGCCGGTGGCGGTGAACTTCACGGCATTCCCCACCAGGTTGTAGACGATCTGGCGCAGTCGATCCGGATCGGCCACGATCCGCGGCACCGCCGGCGAGGCCTCGCAGGTCAGGCGCAGGCCCTTCGATTCGGCGGCGAGACGGAACGTCTCGGTGGTGTCGCGCACGACGCTCGCCACGTCTACCTCTTCGGGCCGCAGCCGGAACTTGCCCGAGACGGCGCGCGACACGTCCACGAGATCGTTCGTGAGCTGTGCCTGTGCCAGGGCCGTGCGGTGAATGGCATCAATGGCCTCGCGCGTGCGTTCCGGCGCGAGGCGGCCCGAGCGCAGCAGCTCCGTCCAGCCGAGCAGTGCGTTGAGCGGCGTGCGCAGCTCGTGGGAGAGCGTGGCGACGAACTCGTCCTTGAGGCGGTTGGCCGACTGCGCTTCCCGGTAGAGTCGTGCGTGTTCGATGGCCATGGCGGCGCGCCGGCCCACTTCCTCGGCCAGCGTCAGATCGCGCTCGTCGAACGGCGTGCGCGCCTGCCCGCGCATCCAGGCGAAGGCGCCCAGGGTGGCGCCGTGCAGCGTGAGCGGCACGACCAGCGCCGAGGCCACGCCGAGCGGCCGGGCCGCATCGATCTGCCACTGCGCAGCGCCGAGCGCCCGCAGCCCGTCGTCGTTCACCTGCCGCATGAGCGACGGCTGGGCAATGGCCGTGAGCGTCAGCGGCAGCGCGCCGGCGGGATCCGCCTGCAGCGACGACCGCGCATCCAGCCACGCCTGCGCGGCGGCGTCGCGATGTACCGATCCCAGGCGGGTCAACTGCCCGTCGGCGTCCATGACGTCGAGCACCGACCAGTCGGCCATTTCCGGCACGGCGAGCGCCACGACGCGCCGCAGCGTCTCCTCGTAGTCGAGCGAGGCGCTCAGTTGCCGCGACGCATCGGCCAGGAAATGCTGCTCGGCGGCGGAGCGACGCTGTTCCGAGATGTCGTTGAACACGCCGATGGCGCCGCGGGCCTCGCCGCGTTCGTCGAAGAGCGGCACCGCGTGGGCCTGCATCACCACCACGCGGCCATCGTCGCGCACGGCAGCGAACTCCGCGTCGACGACCGGCAGCTTCGTGCGGGCGGCCGTCTGCAGCGGCAGCTCGTGCGGCGTGAGCGGCGTGCCGTCGAAGCGGGTGACGCGGAAGGGCGGCTGGTCGCCGGTGGGCGCACTGAGCGACGCGCTGCCGGTCGGGCTCACGCCGAGCCGCGCGGCGAGGTTGCGGTTCACCGAGATGTGCAGGCACTGGGGGTCGTCGGTGCGCGCGAGCCCCACCGGCGAGACGTCGAAGAGCGCGTCGAGTTCGGCGGCGCGGCGTTCGGCCACGGCCCGCGCGGCCGCCAGCTCATCCGCCCGTTCGCCGGCCGCGTCGGCGCGGCTCTCGGCCCGTGCCCGCGCCTTCTGCAGATGGCCCGACATGATGCTGATGGTCGCGCCGCTCATCGCGAAGAGCGTCAGGCGGACCAGCTCGAAGGGTTCCCAGCGGCTGTGCGCTTCTTCGCGGAAGACGACCTCCGCCGCCAGGATGGAGAGGAGCGTCGCGAACAGGCCGGCGTTGCGCCCGCCGACCATCGCCGCGAGCAGCACCGAGGGCGTGAAGAGCAGGAACGGCGCGCGTTCGAGTTCGAGCAGGCGTCCGAGGGCCAGGAACACCGCCGTCTCGAGCAGGATGAGCAGCGCGGCGAACGTGTACCGGGCGATCGCCGTCATGGGGCCACGCTGAAGCCCGCCGACGCGCCCACCCACGCGAGGCCGCGGTTATGGGCCACCCCCATCATCTGGCCGCGGCCCATGCGGATGAGCGGCAGCACCGCGCGCAGCCGATCGGTCCACACGTACATGATGCGCACCTCGGCCTGCGTCGCGCCGTGCGGGGTGTCGATGACCGGCGCGAAGCGCATCTTCTCCTGCAGCAGATAGAGATGGCGGTCGGCGGCGGGAATGGCCGCCAGGTCGGCGTCGGTGGGCGCGAACACGATGCCGCCGCCGGCGAACGAGAAGAGCGGCTTCAGCACGAGCTCGGCGCTCGTGACTGGCAGGGCGTCCACGGTGTCGAGCCGCCACGTGCGCGGCACCGACGAATGCGTCAGCCACGGAATCGCCGACTTGCTCAGGCGGAAGTACCACGCCGGATGCCCGATCCACTCGACGTCGAGGTCGTCGCGGTAGTCGAACGCCATGGGATGCCCTGTGCGGTCGAGCTCGTCGGGAATCACGCGGTTGAAGATGCGGCGGATCGGCACCTCGCGGCCGGCGTTGCGCCGCCAGAGCGTGCGGCCACGCACGATGACATCACGCGGGTCCATCGTGGCGATGCCCCAGAGTGATTCGGTGAGCAGGAAGTCGGGCCGCGTCTTCTGCCGCTCGGGCGCGATCTCCATCAGCACGACGTCGGCCGGGTCGTGCGGGCCGACGAGCACCTCGCGCATCAGCGCGAGATACCCCGCGTCGTCGAGGCCGCCGAGCGGCGCCACGCACTCCGGCGGCAGCGCATGCACCTCCCGATGCGTCAGGGCCAGCGTGTGCTGGAAGGCGTAGAGCGAGGGGAACGCCTGCAGCTCGACGAGCCGCGGCGTGATGCGGCCATCCGCCTCGCGTACCATGCCGAAGTCCACCTGCACGCAGGTGGGCCGGGCTTCCTGGTTGGGGCCGAGGTAACGCGCCGGAATGAGCGCCTCGGCGGCGGCCCGCGCCTCGGCGTTCTCGAGGAACGACGTGACGAGCGTGGCGCCGGTGGCGGCCATCTCGTCGAGGAGCGGCGCCGGGAAGAAACACGGCGTCTCCGACACCGTGAAGCCGAGCGGCGCGCCGACGCGCTCGGTCAGGCGCGCGAGCAGCGCCTCGTGGCGCGCCGGCGTCCACTCGCGGTTGAAACGCGCACGCAGCGCGGCAATCATGGCGGGTGCGGGATCAGGCCGACACGAGGAAGGCGCCGCGCCGCATGAGCGGCGTGTCATCCACCCAGATGTCGAACTCGGTACCGACGACGTCGATGTGCGTGGACGAATGCCACTGGGCGCCGGTGTGCACGCCGTAGGGATTGCCGAACGCGATGTGGATGCCGGGGAACTTCTCGTCCTGCAGGATGTTGCCGATGAGCCGCGTCAGTTCGATGTTGGTGCCGATGGCGAACTCGCCCACGAGATCCGAGTGTTCGTCGGTGTGCGTGTAATTCCAGAACGCGTCTTCGAGCTCCTTGTTGGCGCTCGAGGCGGCGACCAGCCGGTTCTTCTCGATCTCGAGCGTGAGCGGGTAGTCGGTCAGCATGCCGAAGCGCGCGCAGAGGAAATCGCCCACCACGCCGTCGACCACGACCGTGCCGTTCACCTCGCCCGGCGTCGTGAAGATCTCGCCGCCCGGCAGGTTGCCCCACTTGTCGGGGCTGATGAGGCCACTCGTCTTCAGCCACTTGTAGTCGGGATTGAGCGTGGCCACGAAGTTGCTGCCGGCCGGCGTCGTGGCCCGCACCTCGCGCGCCACCCGCACCATCTCGATCACCTTCTGGCTGAGGCGGTCGACCTTGAGATAGTCGGCCCGCATGCCCTCGCGCATGATCTGCGGCGTGATGTTGACCATGTGCGCGTGACGCATGCGGCGGCGGTTCACGATGTTCGTGAGCTGCATCCGCGAGGCCAGCTCGTGCTGCTGCACCTGCACCGCGAAGATGGAGACCTGGCTGAGCTCCATGTCGGCGGCGACCGACGCCGGCAGGTCGGTGAGCGGCCGCGGCGCTTCCTCTTCGAGCACGAAGGCACGGTGCGGGGCGCCGACGGCGGCGATCTCGGCCACGAGGCTGGCGGCGATGCCTTCGCACGCGCGGTCGGTCACGACGGTGACGCGCTCGTGGGGCTGCACGTTGAGGCACACCCGGATGGCATTACGGGCGCCGGGGGTGAGTTCCGGATCGAACGTCGTCGTCACCTCCGCATTATCCCCCGGAGGCGGGTCCGCGCCGCGCCACTCCGGCATCAGCGGGGAAGGCGCGAGCCGGCCAGGGCCCCGTCGAGGCGGTCGCCGCGCACGGTCGCGCGCAGGGGCGTGCCCTCCACCTCCAGCGTCAGCTCGGCGCCGCGCAGACGTCCGCTCACGGCCACGTCGCCGTTCGGTGTCGTGAGCGTGCCGGCCACCACCTGAAAGGCCTGGCGCAGCGTGAGCGTGCCGCGGCTCGTCGTCCAGCGGCCCTCGACCGCGGCCGGCACGTAGTAGAGGTGCGCCGTGCACCAGCTGACACATCCCTCGCCGAGCGTCGCCTTGTCGTCGGACGCCCAGTCGGGGATGTCGAACGTGTTCATCACCAGGCGCGTGCCCGGCTGAAGCGCGAGGAACGTGTCGCGCAGCTTCTCGAGATTGTCCGGCAGCAGGAAGAGCGCCATCACGGTGGCCTTCGAGATGTCGGCGGTGAACATGTCGCCCTCGACGAAGGTGGCGCGCCCGGCCACACCAGCCTCTTCCGCGAGGCGGGTCGAGAGCGCCACCATCTCGGGGTTGTACTCGACGCCGATGGCGCGGGCGCCGCGCCGGGCCGCGGCGATGACGTTGCGGCCGTCGCCGGAGCCGAGATCCATCACCAGGTCGCCGGCGGTGACCTGCGCCATGTCGAGCATCTTCTCGACGAGCGCCGGCGGCGTCGGCACCCACAC
>JBIKUN010000195.1:0-6250 GCA_044347565.1 Vicinamibacterales bacterium
ATCGACAGCGCCTATTCGTGTGACATCGATACCGAGCAGGACCTGGAGCGCGCCGAGGAGACGCTGGCCCGATGCGACCGGCCGCTGGTCAGACCACGCGGCCACGCCGGTCTTCCGATCGATGTTGGCCTCGTCGTGTTCGATTTCGATGGCGTCATGACCGACAACCGGGTGTGGGTCACCGAACAGGGCGAAGAGGCGGTGGCCTGCAGCCGGGGTGACGGCATGGGGTTGCAGCAGCTGCGACGACTCGGAATCGAGGCCTTCGTCCTGTCCACCGAGCGGAACCCGGTGGTCGGCCGCCGCTGCCAGAAACTCGGGCTGGCCTTCGAGCAGGGCGTCGCCGACAAGGGCGCGCGACTCCGCGAGATCATCGCCGAGCGTGGTCTTGACGCGGCGCGCGTGGTCTACGTGGGCAACGACGTCAACGACCTCGAGTGCCTCGCGATCGCCGGGTGCGGCGTAGCCGTGGCCGATTCCCATCCCGACGTCCTGCGCGTGGCCGATCTCGTGCTCACACGCTCCGGCGGATTCGGGGCGGTACGCGAGTTGTGCGACCGCATTGCGGCGATGCGTCGCGGCCGTTAAGCGGCCGACACCATAACGTTGCGCGGCCTTCGCCGGATCCTCATCCGGCTGTCGAACCCAACCGTTACTTCTAACGCATAGTCGCGCACCGCCGGCACCCGGCTGCGCCTTGCGCTGGCGATCCCGCTCACGCGAACGGGCCGCCACGAGAGGTGTACCGACGCCGGCAGCAGGCGTGGCGTCAGCCGGGTACGTCATCCAGAGGAGCAGGGCCATGCGAACGCTCAGATTCGGACAGCGCACGATCGGTGACGGCCACTCGGCCTATGTCATCGCGGAGATCGGGATCAACCACAACGGCGACCTCGACATCGCCCGCCGGCTCATCGACGCGGCGGCAGACGCCGGCTGCGACGCCGTGAAGTTCCAGAAGCGCACGCCCGAACTGTGCGTGCCGGACCACCAGCGCGGGCAGCTGCGGGAGTCGCCCTGGGGCCTGATCACGTATATGGACTATCGCCACCGCGTCGAGTTCGGCCTCGCCGAGTACCTGGCGCTCATTGAGCACTGCGCGCTCCGTTCCATCGACTGGTTCGCCTCGTGCTGGGATGAAGTGGCCGTCGATTTCATCGAGGCCTTCGAACCGATCGGCTACAAGATCCCGTCGGCCGCCCTCACGGACGTCGGCCTGCTGCGACGCTTCCGGCAGACCGGCCGCCCGTTGATGCTGTCGACGGGTATGTCGACGATGACGCAGATCGAGGCGGCCGTCGACGCGATCGGCACCGAGCAGCTGCTGCTGGCCCATGCCACGAGCGCCTACCCGTGCGCGCTCGATGAGCTGAACCTGAAGATGATCGGAACGCTTCGGGAGCGCTTCGACCTTCCGATCGGCTACTCAGGGCACGAAGTCGGACTGCCGACGACCCTCGCCGCCGTGTGCCTGGGCGCCTCGTTCATCGAGCGCCATATCACGCTCGATCGCGCGATGTGGGGAAGCGACCAGGCGGCCTCGGTCGAGCCACACGGCCTCAAGCGGCTCGTCAAGAACATCCGCGACATCGAAACGGCGATGGGCGACGGCGTAAAGCGCGTCTACGACAGCGAGATTCCGGTGATGCGCAAGCTGCGGAGGGTCGACCAGCTGATGGCGGCGAGCGCCGAACACGCCGCCAGCTGAGGCCCGCCCGCGCCGCGCGCCCGGCCGTTACCGTCACGCGGTGAGGGAGACCACGCCGCCGAGGTCGGTATCGCGCGTGGCGATCATCCACGACTGCGCCTTCGCCGGCAGGAACGACTCGCGGACGAAGCCGCGATTCGACACCTGCCGCACCTCCCACTCGAGGTGGTCGTCGTAGACGCGGAAGACGCGATAGGTGTTCGGCCACTCGACGAAGGCGGCGTTCTGCAGGCTGGGGACTCCGGACACGACGTTGACCTCGTCCCAGTGGTCGTGGCCATTGAGGATCAGCCGGAGATTCGGCGCGCCGGCAAGGACGTCGATCACGTGGTCGCGCCCGAGCTGGCTCCAGTCCTGCAGCTGGAAGCCGCTGTTGGCCGTGCCTCCGCGGTTGTACGGCGGATAGTGCCAGATGAGCACCGTCGGCACGTCCGGTTCGGCGCGCAGGGCGTCGTGGAGCCACGCGCGTTCGCGCTCACGGTGCGCCGCGTCCTCCACCGCCACGTCGAAGACCACGAAGCGCAGCGGAGGCTTCGACAGGACGTAGTCGAGGCTGCCCCCGGGAAAGTGTGCGGCCAGCACCTCGCGGGCGTCCGCCCGCGACGTGGGCAGGTAGCGGTCGTGATTGCCGATGCAGCCATAGACCGGCAACGGCTGCGCCGCGAGGGTCTCGCGCATCAGCAGGAACTCGTCCCGCGTCGCCCGTTCGGTCATGTCCCCGCCGTGCATGACGAAGTCGATGCCCTCGCGCGAGAGCTCCTGCAGCGTCCGCAGCAGCTGGGGTGCCGACGCCTCGCCCATCTTGCGGTTCATCCAGTCTTCACGGCCGGCCCGGCGCACGTGCGTGTCGGCGATGAACGCGAACGAGTAGCGCGGACGCAGGACCGGCCGGTCGAGCACCTCGAGACGCAGGGCATGGAACACTCCGGCCGCGCGCATGTGGGGGGCGGCCAGCGTCAGGTATCGCCGCCCGGCCGGGAGCAGCCACGGCCCAACCTCGATGCGGGTTGGCGGAACGCGTCCCAGGACGGACGGCGCCGGATCGGTGACCTCCGTGATGCCCCACGGCTCGGCCGCGACCATCGGCGCGCCAACGACGGTGGCATCACTCAACAGCGTGGCGCGAAGGCCGGGCCTCAGGTCGGCGTCGGGCGTGAGTTCGAGTTCGCCGCGCACCCAGACCGGACGGGAGGTGCGCACGGCGAACACCAGGAGGCCGTCCGGCGGCACGGCCTGACTCGACCCTGACGGCCGCGAGACCTCGGGCCGCTCGAGCCGCTCGGCGAATGCGCCGTCGCGGGCCGTCAGCCGCAACCCGTCGCTCGAGAGCGTCAGGGTACGGTCGTTCGCCACCGCCTGCAGGGCCGTCTGCACGACCAGATACTGATCGATACGGTCGTCGGCCTCGGCGGCCCGGCGCCACGCGGCGGGCACCCCCGCGGCAGCGAGTTCGAGCCATTCGCGTCGCGTCAAGTCCATGCCGCCAATCTAGGACCGGCACACGACGCCGTTGCGACGGGTGACGCACGCCCGTGTGTCACGTCCGTCGGTCTGTCAGGCGCGGGCGATTCAGGCTTCGCTGACTGGCGGTGGCGAGGCGACCTGCCACGGCGCGTTCACGGCCTGCGCGTCACGGCGATACTCCGCGATCTGTCGAGACGTCAACGCGATGAGCGCGGGTGTGGCCGATGCGTCCTGCGTCAGATCGAGGGCGACCCGGTACCATGCCACCGTCGCCTCGATGGCCCGGTCGAACCCCCACACCGGGCGACAGCCCAGCAGGTGAAACGCCTTGTCGGTGGCGAGGTTGAGCAGCGTCGCTTCGTGCACCGCGTTGGGATCGCTGCGGTCTTCCCAGGTACCCGGCCAATGCCGCAGGACCTCGGTCACGAGCTCTGCCACGGTCCGATTGGAGTTCAGCTCCGGACCAAAGTTGAAGCCGGACGCGAACAGACCTGCGTCGTACGGCCGCAGCGACGGCCGGCTGAGCACGGCGGCGAGCCAGAGGTAACAGGCCAGCGGGTCGAGCACATGCTGCCAGGGCCGTCTCGCGATCTTGTTGCGCACCGGAACGGCGCTGCCGGCCTGGAGCGCCCGGATGCTGTCGGGCACGATGCGGTCGGTGGCCCAGTCGCCGCCGCCGATCACGTTCCCGGCCCGGCCGCTGGCCACGCGCACGCTGTGGTTGGCAAAGAACGACTGGCGCCACGAGCCGATGGCGATCTCCATCGCCGCCTTGCTGGAGCTGTAGGGGTCGTAGCCGCCAAGCTTGTCGTCCTCGCGGTACCCGTGCACCCACTCCTGGTTCTCGTAGCACTTGTCGGTCGTCACGAGCACCGCCGCGCATGGTTTGTCGAGCCTGCGGAGCGCCTCCAGCACGTGAATCGAGCCCATCACGTTCGTGGCGTAGGTGGCGACGGGTTCGGCGAACGAGGTGCGGACGATCGCCTGTGCGCCCAGATGGAACACGAAGTCGGGCTGCGCCTGCTGGATCGAGTCGTTGACGGCGGCCGCGTCCCGCAGGTCGCCGATTCGGTGCGCCAGGCGGTGTTCGAGGTCCAGCTGCGAGAACAGCGCCGGCGAGGTGTGCGGCTCGAGCGCGAAGCCATGCACGCTGGCACCGAGGTCGAGGAGCCACTGCGCCAGCCAGGAGCCTTTGAAACCGGTGTGGCCCGAGAGCCAGACGGTCTTTCCGGCGAACGTCTCCGCGAGCAGGTCCGGCGGCGATGCGGTGGTCACGGGCCAATTCTACCCCTCGCGGACGCCTGGTCAGCCGCCCGCGGCCGGCCACACCACGTCACGTGGTGGTTGCGTGACCGTCGCGTCGAATTGAATCCGCCAACACCTCGAATGCAGCCCACACTCTGTGTCCGTGAATCTCTTCGACGGTGGCCAAAGACGGTCTGTTGGTGACGCAGAGGGCGACTCGTGAAGATCGCCATTTTGTCTGACACGCACTTCGGTGACGACCTCAACACGCTGGTCGTCGAGTCCCCTGGACGTCCGGCCACCCTCGGCCCCGGCTACCAGGCCCTGGCACGTGCGGTGGGGCGCGTCGACTACCTCGTGCTCGCCGGCGACGTGCTCGACTTCTCGGTGGCCAGTTTCGAGAAGGCGTACCGGCACGCCAAGACGTTCTTCACGGCCTTGCAGGCGGACGGACTCGCCCGCCAGATCGTCTACATCCCGGGCAATCACGACTTCGACATCTGGAACATCGTCGAGCACCAGGTGCACGTGATCAACCAGCTCAAGCAAGGCGAGCTGCCACGCGCGTTCAGCCGCTCGGTGCCCGGCGTGATCGACGACCGGCGGCGCGTCGGCGCTGACGGGCTCGTGTTGCCCCGCGTGGCCGCCAAGCCGCAGTGGCACGACAACGGCACCAAGTACGGCAACCTGTTCCTCGACAACATCACGCGGGTGAAGGCGGCGCGTCCGGGCGTCCGGTCTGACGGCCGCAAGCTCACATTCAACTTCGTCTATCCGAATCTTTATCTGGTAGGCGCCAACGGCGAGTCCGTCCTCGTGACGCACGGCCACTACTTCGAGTCGTACTGGGCCGTGGCCTCGGACTGGATCGTGCGGCTGGCGGGCGACGACCTCCCGCTCGAGGTGCCGGGCGAGATGAACCTGCAGGAACTGGTCGGCATCAACCTGCCCCTCAACCAGCTCGCCTGTACGGGCGTCGGCCAGGCCGAGCCCCTCACGGCGTACGTGCGACAGATTCAGCGCGACGTCGACGCCGGGCGGCTGCACCGCGTCGCCAAGCTGTTCGATCGGCTCGAGGCGCAACTGCTCGCCAGGAACTCGTCGCGGTCGTTCATCCGCCGACGCGTCGAAGCGTACGTGATTCGTCGTCTCCGGCGCTGGCTGATGAGTACCCTCGAGTCGCACCCGCACGTCCGGTACAGCCGCCTCTTCCTCACGGACCCGGCCGTGCGCGCCCGCTTCCGGCGCTACTACCGCCATTCCCTGAACGAGCTCGCGCAGCTGTCGCGAGACCAGGGCATCACGGTGCCGCCGCCGTCGAACGTGATCTTCGGGCACACCCACCAGCCCATTCCATGGGGCGCCGGTGAACTCGAGGATGACATCGACGGGCACAAGGTGCACTTCTGCAACACGGGCGGCTGGCTGATGAAGGACGACGGCACCGCTGCGTTCCACGGGGCCGAAGTGGTCGTCTACGACACGGCCACCGGCTTCGGATCGCGCTCGATCCGCGCCGAGGACCTCACGCCGGCGGCCGTGCCAACTGGTGTGGCGTGAGCGCGGGCGCCCACGCGCTCAGAACGTCGCCAGCGCGTTGAACGGCGATGCCGTGCCACCCTGCAGCTGATAGATCTGCAGCGTGAGCAGGAACTCCCAGCGCTTGAGGCGCGCGGCTTCCACCGCGGCGTCTTCCGTGTAGGCGTTGTCCACGAGCGGCAGGCCGATGTTCACCTGCGTCACCTGGTGAATGGGCCGGTTGATGCCGGCCACACCCGACGGCTGCACGTCGTTCACCGCGTCGCTTGCGAGCAGCGAGATCTGGCGCGCCTT
>JBIKUN010000075.1:0-21724 GCA_044347565.1 Vicinamibacterales bacterium
ACGCGAACGCGCCCGCAACGGGGCGGTACTGACCGTAGGTCATTGCTCGGTCCTCCAAAAACGTGAGACGCCAGAGACTGGGTGGGAAATCTTACCCGTATATCGGCGAAAATTTCTACTCCCATCAGCCGCGCACATGACATCTCCTGACCGCATGGAACGAGCGGTCAGTCCGCATTGATTCCGGCCGGCGCCCGGAGGCCTGACGGGCGAAATCAGGCCATTTTTCGCAGAATCAGGCACTTCAGGTACTTGGTCTCGGGGACGCCGAGCAGCACCGGGTGGTCGCGCCCCTGCGTGCGCTGCTCCACCACCGATACGAGGCTGCCGGCATCACACGCCGCCGCATGCACAACCTCCGCGAACATCTCCTCGCTCACGTGGTGGGAACAGGAGCACGTCACGAGGATGCCGCCGGGCTCGAGCAGGCGCAGCGCGCGCAGGTTGATGTCCTTGTAGCCCGAGAGCGCCTTCTCGACCGAGGCCTTGTTCTTAGCGAACGCCGGCGGATCGAGCACCACCGTCTCGTAGCGCGCGCCGGCCTTTTCCAGGCGGCGCAATTCGTCGAACGCATTCGCCTCGCGGGCCTGCACATGCGGCAGCCGGTTCTTCACCGCGTTCGACGCGATCGTCGCGACGGCATCGGCCGAGACATCGAGGGCCTCGACGCTCGAACACGACGCGGCGAGCGCCAGCGCGAAGCCGCCGTGGTAGCTGAAGGCATCGAGCAGGCGGCCGCGCGCGTAGCCGGCCGCCGCGGCGTGGTTTTCGCGCTGGTCGAGGAAGAGGCCGGTCTTCTGGCCGCCATGCACGTCGACGTCGTACTCGACGGCGCCTTCGTGCACGGCCACCCGCGCCGGCACCTCGCCGTGCAGCACCGTGACACGCGACTCGAGTCCCTCGAGCTGACGCACACGCGGGTCGTTGCGTTCGACGATGCCGGAGGCGCCGGTCAGTTCGACCAGCAGCGTCGTGAGCACCGGCAGCAGCCGGTCCGAGCCCTGTGAGAGCGTCTGCACGACGAGCACGTCGCCGTAGCGGTCCACGATGATCGACGGCAGCAGATCCGCTTCGCCGTGCACGAGCCGGCAGGCGGAGCCGTCGATGCCGAGCGTGGCGCGGAAACCGATCGCCGCCTCGAGGCGGGCGCGCCAGAACGCCTCATCCACGGGACGATCGTCGCGGGTCACCATGCGCAGCGCGATCTGCGAGCGATCGCTGAAGAACGCCTGCCCGAGCACACGGTCGCGCGCACCGCGCACGGTCACGACTTCGCCGCCGATGGCGCCACCGGCATCGACGTCCGAACGATAGATCCAGGGATGGCCGTGGCGCAGACGGGCTTCCCCACGCGGCGAGATCGACACAGCGGCCATCCCGCTAGTGTACAATCTCGGCATGTTCGTCGCGCTTGGCGCCGATCACGCCGGCTTCGAATTGAAGGAAGCCCTCAAGCGCGCGCTCGATGCGCGGGGCGTGGCCTGGCACGACGTCGGCACCGCCTCCACCGCCTCGGTCGACTATCCCGACTACGCCGTGCAGGTGGCCGACGCGGTCGCGAGCGGCCGGGCCGACCGCGGCATCCTGGTGTGCGGCAGCGGCGTCGGAATGGCGATTGCCGCCAACAAGGTGCGCGGCGTGCGCGCCGCGCCGATCGTCGATGTCGAGGGCGCCGTGCTGGCGCGCGAACACAACGACCTGAACGTGCTCACGCTGGGCGCCCGGCGCACCAGTCCCGACGAGGCCGAACGCATCGTCGCCGCATTCCTCGACACGCCGTTCGCCGGCGGCCGGCACGAGCAGCGGGTCGGCAAGATCGGCCAGATCGACGATCGCACTCATCCGACGACGGCCTCGTAGGGCCGCGTCTTTTCCGCGTGCCCATTCCATGAGCGAGACCGCCGAACGAGACCTGTTCCACCGCGCCCTGGCCAGCGCCGACCCCGAAGTGGCCGCCGCCATCGCGCATGAGGAAGAGCGGCAGGAAACCGGCATCGAGCTCATCGCCTCCGAGAACTTCGTGAGCGTGGCGGTGCTCGAAGCCGCCGGCTCGGTGCTCACGAACAAGTACGCCGAGGGCTACCCGGGCAAGCGCTACTACGGCGGCTGCGAACACGTGGACGTCGTCGAGACGCTGGCCATCGAACGCGCCAAGGCGCTCTTCGGCGCCGAACACGCCAACGTCCAGCCGCACTCGGGCGCGCAGGCCAACATGGCCGTGCTGCTCGCCGCGCTCAAGCCGGGCGACACCATCCTCGGCATGAACCTGGCGCACGGCGGCCACCTCACGCACGGACACCCGCTCAACTTCTCGGGCAAGTACTTCACGATCGTGCCCTACGGCGTGCGCCAGGACGACGAGCGCATCGACTACGACGAGGTCGCGCGCCTCGCCGAGGCCCACAAGCCGAAGCTCCTCATCGCCGGCGCCAGCGCCTACTCGCGCACCATCGACTTCCCCCGCATGAGCGCCATCGCAAAGAGCTGCGGCGCGCTCTTCATGGTGGACATGGCCCACATCGCCGGCCTCGTCGCCGCCGGCCTGCACCCGAGCCCGGTGCCGTACGCGGATTTCGTCACCACCACCACGCACAAGACGCTGCGCGGACCGCGGGCCGGCCTCATCCTGTGCCGCCAGACGCACGCGAAGGACATCGACCGCGCGCTCTTTCCCGGCATCCAGGGCGGCCCGCTCATGCACATCGTGGCCGCGAAGGCCGTGTGCTTCAGGCAGGCGGCCGAACCCGGCTTCGCCGCCTACCAGACGCGCGTCGTCGAGAACGCCCGCACGCTCGGCGCGGCACTTGCCGGCGCCGGTTTCCGCATCGTGAGCGGCGGCACCGACAACCACCTCGTGCTGCTCGACGTGTTCTCGAAGGGCCTCACCGGCAAGGTGGCGGAAGCCGCCCTCGGCCGCGCCGCCATCACCGTGAACAAGAACGCCATCCCGTTCGACACCAATCCGCCGATGGTGGCAAGCGGTGTGCGGCTCGGCACGCCCGCCGTGACGACGCGCGGCATGGGCACGGCCGAGATGCGCGTCATCGCGAACCTCATCGCGCGGGTGCTCGCGGCGCCCGACGACGCCGCCGTGGCCGCGACGGTGAAGGCCGAGGTCGAGACGCTGTGTCAGACGTTCCCGCTGTACCGGAAGCCGTCGGCCTCCTCGACGCGGTAACGCGCGCGTTCGCCGGCGACGGCCCGCTGGCGCGGGCGCTGCCGCAGTTCGAGCCCCGCGACGGCCAGCGCCGGATGGCGCTCGCCGTGGCGCGCACCATCGACGACGGCGGCGTGCTCATGGCCGAGGCCGGCACGGGCACCGGCAAGACGATGGCCTATCTCGTGCCCGCCGTGCTGAGCGGCCGCCGCGTGCTCGTCTCGACCGGCACGAAGAACCTCCAGGAACAGATCTTCGAGAAGGACGTGCCGGCACTGCGCGGCGCGCTCGGCATCCCCTTCACCGCGACGTGCATGAAGGGCCGGGCGAACTATCTCTGTCTGCACCGCTTCGAGGAATACCGCTCGCGGCAGGGCGTGCGCGGCCGTCAGCTCAACTCCGACGACGCCGTGTTCCTGCCGGTCATCGAACACTGGGCGCCGAAGACCGACACCGGCGACCGCGCGGAGCTGGCCGAGCTGCCCGAAGATCTCGCGCTCTGGCACGAAGTCTCCGCCACGGCCGACACCTGTCTCGGCTCCGACTGCCCCCGGCACAGCGAGTGTTTCGTCACGCGCATGCGCCAACGCGCCGCCGAGAGTGACGTGGTCATCGTGAACCACCACCTGCTCTGCGCCGACGCCGCGGTGCGCGAGAGCGCCTACGGCGAGGTGATCCCGTCGTGCCCGCAGCTCGTCGTGGACGAGGCGCACCAGCTCGAAGACGTCGCCACGCAGTACTTCGGCCGCGGCGTGAGCAACCTGCGCATCGACGACATCGGCCGTGATGCCGACGCGGCGCTCCGCGCGGCGGTGGTGACGCCTGGCGCGTCGGCCAAGCACGACGCCTCTCGAGACGTCATGCGCGTCGTCGATCACGCGCGCGCGTTCTTCAGCGGCCTGGCGCTCGCGCGCATGAGCCGCGGCGACGAACGTCTGCGCGTGGCCCGCGAGTGGTTCGCCGACCATCTGCAGACGGGCCTGGATCTCGCCGGCGCGCTCGACGGGCTGCAGGCCACCTGCGCCCTGGCCGCCGGCGCGCGTCCGCGCGAGGCGGGCGAGGACGGCAGCGCCGTCACGGACGACCTCACGGCCGTGGCGCGCCGGGCCGGCGAGATGGCGGCCGACCTGCGCTTCCTGCTGGCCTGCGCCGATCCGGCCTACGTCTACTTCCTCGAGGTGAAGGGCCGCGCCGTGCAGCTGCGGGCGGCGCCGATCGATGTCTCGCGGATCGTGCGCGATCTGGTCACCGGCCAGCGCCGGGCCACCGTTATCACGTCGGCCACCCTCACGGTGGAAGGCCGCTTCGACTACATCAAGGAGCGGCTCGGCCTCGAGGACGCCGAGGTGCTCTCGGTGCCGTCGGAGTTCGACTACGGACGCCAGACACTGCTCTACCTGCCGCGCCGCATGCCGCTGCCGCGCGAGGACCGCTACACCGAGGCCGTGGCGTGGGAGGCGGGCCAGCTGCTGCGCTGCTCGCGCGGCCGCGCCTTCGTGCTCTTCACGAGCTACGCGTCGATGCGGGCGGTCGTGCAGCGCCTCGAACCCGAGCTCGAGTATCCGGTGCTCGTGCAGGGCACGGCGCCGCGCTCGACGCTGCTCGCCGAGTTCCGCCGCACGCCCCACGCCGTGCTCTTCGCGACGTCGTCGTTCTGGCAGGGCGTGGACGTGCAGGGCGATCAGCTGAGCGCCGTCATCATCGACAAGCTGCCGTTCGCCTCGCCGGGCGATCCGATCGTGGCGGCGCGCATCGATGCCCTGGCGGCCCAGGGAGCGAGCGCATTCGAGGCCTATCAGGTGCCGCTCGCCATCCTGACCCTGCAGCAGGGGCTGGGTCGGCTCATCAGGCACCGGAGCGACCGCGGCGTGCTGGCGGTGCTCGATCCGCGCCTCCGGTCGATGGGCTACGGACGGCGCTTCCTGGCCTCGCTGCCGCCCGCCCCGGTCACCTACGACATGGAGCAGGTGCGGCGCTTTTTCGGTGACTGAGGGGCGTCCCTCCGCCCGGTGTGCTTCGCGCTACACTGGGCGGCAGGAGTCTCTCGTCCCATGATTCAGCGCACCATCACCCGGTTCCTTGCCGCCGCCGTCGTGCTGGCCCTCGCGGTCCCCGCCGCCGCGCAGACCGGACTCGTCAAGGGCAAGGTCGTCGGTCCCGACGGCAAGCCGGTGGCCGATGCCGCCATCACCATCGAGTCGGTCGACGGCTCGAGCCGCAAGCTCGCGACGAAGAGCGACAAGCGCGGTGAGTTCGTGCAGCTCGGCCTGCAGTCGGGCGGCTACCGTGTCACGGCCACGGCCGCCAAGCTCGGCTCGGGCTTTGCCGACGTGCGGGTGCGCATCGGCAACTCCTCCGAAGTCACAATCACCCTCTCGCCCGTGCCACCCGGCACCGACCCGAAGATGGCCGCGCTCAAGGTGGCCTTCGACGAAGGCGTGGCGGCCAGCCGCGCGCAGGACTACGACACCGCCATCGCGAAGTTCCAGGCGGCGCTCGCCGCGCAGCCCACGTGCCACGAGTGCTACTTCAACATCGGCTTCGCCTACCTGCAGAAGAAGGATGAGAAGCAGGCCGAGGAGAACTGGAAGAAAGGCCTCGAACAGAAGCCCGATCACGCCGAGACGCTGAACGGGCTGGCCAACCTGTACAACACGCAGAAGCGCTTCGACGAAGCCGCCGCCATCGGCGCGCGGGCAGCCGCCTCGGCGCCTGGCGGCAACGCCGACGCCATCTACAACCAGGGCATCATCCTGTGGAACGCCGGCAAGATCGCCGACGCCAAGGTGAAGTTCGAGGAGGCCGTGAAGGCCGACCCGGCGCACGCCGACTCGCGCTTCCAGCTCGGCATGGCGCTGCTCAACGAAGGCAAGATCCCCGACGCCGTCGCCAGCTTCGAGGCCTACATGCAGATGGCGCCCACCGGTCAGTTCGCCGCCCAGGCCAAGGCGATGCTGTCACAGCTGAAGCCGCCCGTCCGGTGAGCGACCTCGCCGTCACCATCGCCGGACGGCTGGCCGAGGTCCGCGGCCGGATGGCGGCAGCCGCCGCCCGGGCCGGGCGCGACGCCGCCACGGTCCGGCTGGTGGCCGTGTCGAAGACGTATTCGGCCGACCACGTCCGGGCCGCTATCGCCGCCGGCCAGCAGGATTTCGGTGAGAACAAAGTGCAGGAGGGCCTGCAGAAGATCACCGAGACGGCCGACACTACAGTCCGGTGGCACGTCATCGGCCACCTGCAGTCGAACAAGGCACGGAAGGCGGCCGAAGCCTTCCACTGGATTCACGCGGTCGACAGCGTGCATCTGCTCACGAAGATCGACGAAGGGGCGGTCGCGGCGGGGCGGCGGCCGAGGGCGCTGGTGCAGGTGGACCTGGCCGGAGAGTCGACGAAGTTCGGCGCCTCCCCGGACGAGGTGCCCGGCATATTCGCGGCGGCGGACGGGCTGCGCGCGGTGGATCTGGTGGGGCTGATGCTGCTGCCGCCGGCCGTCGACGACCCGAACGACGCGCGGCCGTGGTTCCGGCGGCTGGTGGCGCTGCGCGACCAGCTGGCGGCGTCCGGGGTGCCGGCCGAACGGCTGGCCGAACTGTCGATGGGCATGAGCCACGACTTCGAGGTGGCCATCGAGGAAGGCGCGACGATCGTCAGGGTCGGCAGCGCGATATTCGGCGAACGGCGCTGACCGCGGGCGCGCCGACGCCGCGAGGAACCGAGAATCATGAACGTCACGCCTCTGGACCTCCGTCAGCAGAAGTTCAAGTCCGCGATGCGCGGCTACGACCGCGGCGAGGTCGATGCCCTGCTCACCGAGGTGGCCGACGATTACGAGGGCGCCATCCGCGAGGCCGACCGGCTGCGCGAGGAAGTGGCGCGGCTCGAGGAACTGCTCGCCGAGCACCGCTCCGAAGAGAAGAGCCTCAAGAACACGCTCGTGAGCGCGCAGCGTCTGGCCGACGAGATGCGCGAGAGCGCCGAACGTGATGCCCAGCGCGTCGTGCGCGATGCCGAGGCCCGCGCCGACCTGCTCGTGCAGAAGGCGCAGACGCGTCACGAAGACCTGCAGCGCGAGGTCGACGGGCTCCGGGCCCGCCGCCGCGAGACCGAGACGTCGGTCGAGGCCATCATCAACGCGCTCAAGAACGCGCTCGACTTCGTGCGCGAGCAGGACCAGAAGGATCGCGACGACAAGATCCGCCTGATGCGCCCGCGTCCCGCCGACGCCGGCGCTCCGGCTGCCGCGGCCGCGGCCACCCCGGCTCCGCCCGAGGCCGCCCTGCCGCCCGTCCGCACGCAGAACGGCTAGCGCTCATGGTGCGCGAGGGCCCGGGCGGCACCTGCGCGGAGGTCCGCGTAGCCGTCGAGGGCCTCCTGCCCGACGACATGCGCCGCCGCCTCGTGACTCCCGCATGACCCGCGTCGACCTCCTTATCGACCACGCCGACGTCGTGGCCACCTGCCGCGGCCCGGCGCCCCGGGCCGGCAACGCCCAGGGTGACATCGCCGCCATTCCGCGCGCCTCGGTGGCTGCCTGGCGCGGCCGCATCGTTGCCGTCGGTCCGGCCGGCGACGTGGCGCGGTCGGTCACGCTCGACCCCGGCGCCGTCGTCATCGACGCCCGCGGCACCACCGTCGTGCCCGGCTTCGTCGACGCCCACACGCACATCGTCTTTGCCGGCGACCGCCGCGAGGAACTCACGCGGCGGCTGGCCGGCGCGACCTACGCCGAGATTGCCGCCGCCGGCGGCGGCATCGTGCGCACGGTCACGGCGACACGTGAGGCATCGGAAGCGGCGCTCGTCGAGGCGGCGCTGCCGCGACTCGCCGATGCGCTCGCACAAGGCACGACGACGTGCGAGGTGAAGAGCGGCTATGGCCTCGACACCGCGACCGAGCTCAAGATGCTGCGCGCGATCCGCGCGCTGGCGGCACGCCAGCCGGTGGACCTCTCGCCCACCTTCATGGGCGCGCACGACATCCCACTCGAGTACCGCGGACGCCGCGAGGCCTACGTGCGGCTCGTCATCGCCGAGATGCTGCCGGCTGTGGCCCGGGACGGGCTGGCCGAGTGGAACGACGTCTTCTGCGAGACGGGTGTCTTCACGCCGGAGGAATCGCGCGCCATTCTCGATGCCGGCAAGCCGCTCGGGCTGCGCCCGCGCATCCACGCTGACGAACTGGCGCTGAGCGGCGGCGCGCTGACGGCGGCGGCGGTGGGCGCCGTCTCGGCCGATCACCTGATCCACGTGGACGAGGCCGGCGCGGCGGCACTGGCCGAGGCGGGCGTGGTCGCGACGCTGCTGCCGGCAGCCGCCTTCTTCCTGAAGCTCGGGCGCTACGCGCCGGCGCGCATGCTCATCGAACGCGGCGTGCCGGTGGCGCTCGCGACCGACATGAATCCCGGCGGCGGCTTCTCGCCCTCCATGCCCTTCGTCATCGCCCTCGCGGCCTTCGGCATGGGGATGACGCTCGAAGAGGCGCTCGTGGCCGCCACCGTGAACGGCGCCGCCGCGCTGCGCCGCTCACACGACATCGGCAGCCTGGAAGACGGCAAGCTGCTCGACTGCGTGCTCATCGACGGCACACTGGCCGACCTCGCCCGCATCGGCGCGCCGGTCGTCGCCGGCGTGGTCAAACGTGGCCGGCTCGTCGCCGGACGCCTCGGCAGTCACCGCGCATGAGTCCGCTGACGTCACTGCCGCTCGCCGACGTGCTCGATCGCATCGCCGCGCCCACGCCGGCGCCGGGCGGCGGCGCCGCGGCCGCCATCGCCGGCGCGCTCGGGGCGTCGGTGAGCGCGATGGTGGCGTCGTTGCCGCGCACGAGGCACAACACCCCGGACGAACGCACGCGCCTCGATCTCACCGCCCGCGAACTGGGCGCGTATCGCGTGGCGCTCGTCCGCCTCGCCGACGACGACACCGTTGCGGTGCGGGCCTTCATGGCCGCCGCCCGGCTGCCGGACGCTACTGCCGCCGACGCCGAGACCCGCCGCCAGGCGCTCGCCGCGGCGACGCGCGCAGCCACGCGCGTGCCGCTCGAGACCTCGCGGCTCTGTGCCGAGGCGCTCGAACGCACGCGCGACGTCGCCGCCGCCGGTGCGCGCGTGGCGACGAGCGACATCTTCGTGGCCGTGGGATTGCTGAAGGCGGCCGCGGACGGCGCCGCCTCGAACGTGCGGGCGAACATCGAAGGGCTGGCCGACGAGGCGTTCGTGCGCGAGACGACGCGGCAGCTCACCAGCACGCTCGACGCGGTGGCCCGCGCCGCGCACGCGTCGATGGCGGCGCTGCAGGACTAGCGGCGGCGCGCGTGGCGCGGCGTCAGTAGGCCATGCGCCGCATGTCGACGTCGAGCTCGTGCCGCCACTTGTACTTCGGGCCGCCGGGCAGCAGTGCGACCTCGTCGGTGTAAGCCGCCTTGATCTTCGCCTGCGTGCCCAGATACGACACCGTGACCGTGGCCGGGTCGAGCTCCTTCTGCAACTCACTGGCGACGTTCACGATGCGCGCCTTGAGCTGATCGGCCGACTGCGTCGTGCTGAAGAGCACCGCCTGCTGCACTTCGTCCTGGAACTCGTAGAAGCCCCACGCCGAACGACCGCCCTGGAAGCACGCGTTCAGCACGAGCGCGGTGATGAGGAGCTTGATGACCGTGGACATGTCAGCCTGGCCTGCCTTCGCTGGGTTCCACTGGGGCGTATCGGCGGCGGCGGCGGCGGACTGTAGCGGGGGGCGCCTGACGGCGCGGCGGCTCAGTGGATCTGGTGCAGGAGGCGCGACCAGCGCGTGCCGCTCAGGATCTGGCCGGCGCCGCCGCCCGCCGGGGCGTCGTCGAACGACCAGTAGATCATGAGTGCACGGCCCTTCACGTAGTGGGCCGGCAGCGCCCCCCAGTAGCGGCTGTCCTGGGAGTTGTCGCGGTTGTCGCCCATCGCGAAGTAGTGGTTCGCCGGCACCGTGTAGGGCCCGAAGTGTTCGCGCGGATCGCCGGGAATGAGCGGCGCGTTCGGATCGTGCGGCAGCAGGAAGTGCGCGAACGGCTGGGCGATGGCCGTGCCGTTCACGAGCACCTGCGTGCCCTTGACCTCGAGGGTCTCGCCGGGCAGGCCGATGATGCGCTTGATGAAGTCGCGTTCGGGGTCTTCGGGGAACTTGAACACCAGGACGTCGCCGCGTTCGACCGGCCGCACCGGCAGCAGCGCGCGTTCGAGGGCCGTCGCCGTCGGCGCGAAGACGAACTTGTTCACGAGCAGGTGATCGCCGACGAGCAGGTTCGGCTCCATCGAGCCGGTCGGTATCTTGAAGGCCTGCACGACGAAGGTGCGGATGAAGAGCGCCAGCACGACCGCGACGACGATCGACTCGAAGTACTCGCGCACGGTCGACTTCTCGAACGCCACGGTGGTCACGGCTATTCTCCGGTGAGCTTGAGCACGGCGAGGAACGCTTCCTGCGGGATGTCCACGGTGCCCACCCGCTTCATGCGCTTCTTGCCTTCCTTCTGCTTCTCGAGCAGCTTGCGCTTGCGCGAGATGTCGCCGCCGTAACACTTGGCGAGCACGTTCTTGCGGATGGCCTTCACCGACTCGCGGGCGATGATGCGGGCGCCGATCGCCGCCTGAATCGCCACCTCGAACATCTGCCGCGGGATGAGCTCGCGCATCTTGGCCACGAGCGCCTTGCCGCGTTCGTAGGCGCGGTCGCGGTGCACGATCATCGAGAGCGCGTCGACCGACTCGCCGTTGACCAGGATGTCGAGCTTCACGAGCGGCGACGCCCAGTAGCCGGTGACGTGGTAGTCGAGCGAGGCGTAGCCGCGCGAGATCGTCTTCAGCCGGTCGTAGAAGTCGAGCACCACTTCGTTGAACGGCAGCTCGTAGGTGATGAGCACGCGGTTGGCGGCCTTGTACTCGAGCGCCTTCTGCACGCCGCGCTTGTCCTGGCAGAGCTGCAGGATGCCGCCCACGTGTTCGCCCGGCGTCAGGATCATCGCCGTGATGACCGGCTCCTCGAGCAGCTGGATCGTGCCGGCGTCGGGCAGCTTCGCCGGGCTGTCGATCTCGCGCACCGTGCCGTCGGTGGTCGTGACGCGGTAGAGCACGCCCGGCGCCGTCGTGATGAGGTCCATGTCGAACTCGCGTTCGAGACGTTCCTGCACGATCTCCATGTGGAGCAGGCCGAGGAAGCCGCAGCGGAAGCCGAAGCCGAGCGCCGCCGAGGTCTCGGGCTCGAAGAAGAACGCCGAGTCGTTCAGGCGCAGCTTCTCGAGCGCCTCGCGCAGCTCGCCGTAGGCGTGGCTCTCGACCGGGTAGAGCCCGGCGAACACCATCGGCTTGAGCGGCTTGAAGCCGGGGAAGGCCTCCACGGCCGGACGCGCACTCTCGGTGACGGTGTCACCGATCTGGGCATCGGCGATGCGCTTGATGCCGCAGTTGATGAAGCCCACTTCGCCGACGCCGATCTCGGCCATCTCGAGCGGCTTCGGCGTGAAGACGCCGAGCTGCTCGACTTCGTAGTCCTGGGCGGTGGCCATGAAGCGGATCTTCATGCCGGGGCGCAGCGTGCCGTCGAGCACGCGCAGCACCACGATGACGCCGCGGTAAGCGTCGTACCACGAGTCGAAGATGAGCGCCTTGAGCGGTGCCGCCGGGTCGCCGATGGGCGCCGGCACGCGGCTCACCACCGCTTCGAGGATCTCGCCGACACCGATGCCTTCCTTGGCGCTTGCCAGGATGGCGCCGTCGCCATCGAGACCGATGATCTCTTCGATCTGGCGGCGCGCCTCTTCGGGCTCGGCGCTTGGCAGATCGATCTTGTTGATGACCGGGATGACCTCGAGGCCGCCGTCCACCGCGAGATACGCGTTGGCGAGCGTCTGCGCCTCGACGCCCTGCGAGGCGTCCACGAGCAGCAGCGCGCCTTCGCAGGCGGCTAGCGACCGCGTGACTTCGTAGCCGAAGTCGACGTGCCCGGGTGTGTCGATGAGGTTGAGGATGTACTTCTGGCCGTCCTTCGCCAGGTAGTTCAGGCGGACGGGATGGGCCTTGATCGTGATGCCCCGCTCGCGCTCGAGGTCCATGCTGTCGAGAACCTGCGCTTCCATCTCACGGGCCTGAAGGGCACCCGTGTACTCGAGGAAACGATCGGCCAGCGTGGACTTGCCGTGATCGATGTGGGCGACGATGGCGAAATTACGGACGCGGCTCTGCTTCGACACGTTGGGTGAACCCCTCATTATGGCTCAGGCCCGCCGCCGCCGCCACGGCCAGGGGGAAACGCCAGCGAATCCGTCAGCCGAACCGGCCCCAGAGCATCAGCAGGGCGAATCCGAGGGGCACGATCGCCACGGTGAGGCCGGCCGCCAGCGCGTCCTCCCCCATCTCGCGCGGTCCACCGCCGGCCCGCCGCGCGAGCGCCGCCTGCCGGGCCTTCCAGCCCAGGGTGATGGCGGCCGCGGCCATGATGAGCGGGATGACGACCATCAGGGCGAGCATGTCGTTCGGAATGTCGGCGAACAGTTCGTGCATCTCAGCGGACCCGCAGGTCAGGCAGTTCTCGGAGAATCATCGTCTTGCGCCGCGTCACCAGGCGATGTGCGGCCACCACCGCCGGGTGCCGCGCGCGCGCCGTGCTGTAGGCCTGCCAGGCCGCCAGATCGCGCACGGCATAGGTGCGCAGGTAGTCCCAGCCATCGGCGACGAGGAACCGCGCGGTTTCGGTGCGCGGCACGAGCTGCCGGACCTGCTGGCCTTCTTCCCAGGGGTGGACGAGCTGCAGCATCTGCCGTTCAAAGGCGCCGTGCGCGCCGGCGGACACGTGCACGAACTCGAGCACCTCGAGCAGCCCATCGGGCGTGCCCGCGGACACCGGCTGCGAGATCACCTCGACGAACTGGTCGTGATGGCCGAGGCTCAGGTCCGCGACCTGCTGATAGAGCTGGCCGATCGTCGGACCATCCGCCGGCAGCGCCCGCAGCGCCTGGTTGGCGCGGTCCATTCCCGCCATGTCGGCGTAGTGCGTCACGACCATGAGGTCGAGCGGCTCGGGGCTTTCGACCTCGCCGAGAAGCCGCACGGTGCGCATCGACTCGACGCCGCGGTACACCGGCAGGATGCCTGTGCGATAGACGTCGAGCGCGGTGCGCGTCTGCCCCGGCAGGAACCGGAACGTGACGAGCTGGCGCACCTCGCGCGACTCGGCCGGCGGCTGCGCCGCGACCTGCCGTTCCGCGATGAAGACGAGCGCCACGGCCATCGCCGCGAGCGCGGCCGCGCGCCTCATCGCTGCTCGAGCGCGACCCATGTCTGCGGGTAGGCGGGGCCGGTGTACTCGGCCCGCGGACGGATGAGGCGATTGTTCGCGAGCTGTTCGAGCACGTGCGCCGACCAGCCCGAGATGCGGCTCACCGCGAAGATCGGCGTGTAGAGCTCGATGGCGATGCCCATCGTGTAGTACATCGACGCCGAGTAGAAGTCGACGTTCGGATTGAGCTTCTTCTCGGCCTTGACGATCGACTCGATGCGCTCGGACATCGCAAACCACGTGAGGTTGCCGGCGCGTTTGCCGAGGTCGTGCGACATCTGGCGCAGGTGCGTGGCGCGCGGGTCTTCGGTGGTGTAGACGCGGTGCCCGAAGCCCGAGATCTTCTCCTTGCGGGCGAGCTTGCCGCGCACGAAGGCGTCGATGCGGTCGGGCGGCGCGTCGGCGCCGATCTCGAGCAGCATCTTCATCACCTCGGCATTGGCGCCACCGTGCAGCGGGCCCTTGAGGGTGCCGATGCCGGCCACGACCGCCGAATGCATGTCGGTCAGGGTGGCGGCGGCGACACGCGCCGCGAACGTGGAGGCGTTCAGTTCGTGGTCCGCGTGCAGCACGAGCGCCACGTCCATCGCCCGCACCGCGACCGGATCGGGCCGCTCGCCGAGCAGCATGTAGAGGAAGTTGGCGGCATGGCCGAGCGCCGGATCCGGCGCCATCGGACCACCGCCCGCCTGCAGGCGCCCCCACGTGGCCACGAGGCTGGCCATCTGACCGGTGAGACGCACGGCCTTGCGGTACGAGGCCCGCGGCGAGTTGTCGTGCGCATCGGCGTCGTAGTGCGCGAGCGCGGAGGTGAGCGTACGCAGCGCGTCCATGCCGTCGCCCGGCGGCAGCATCTTCATGAGCCGGATGATCGGCTCGGGCAGGGGCCGCGCCGCCGCGAGCTGCGACTGCAGGTCGCCCAGCTCGTGTTTCTGCGGCAGGTGGCCGTGCCACAGCAGGTGGCAGACCTCCTCGAAGGTGGCAAAGCGGGCAAGGTCGTGGATGTCGTAGCCGCGATACGAGAGCACGCCGCGATCGCCGTCGATGAAACAAATGCTCGAATCGGTTGCGACGATGTCTTCGAGCCCGGCTTTAGCCTTCACGTCTGCCATGTGAGCATCTTACTCGCGGCCCGGGGCAGAGCCGCCCGCCGGTGTTATCCTCGCCCCTCATCGCCACATCTCATGCGCACACTGACTTCGGTCCGTCTCTCGTCCCTTCTTCCGTGCGTGCTGGCCGCGGCGGTGGCGCTGGCAGCGCCCGCCCAGGCCCAGGCGCCGGCCGGACCGTTCGCGGCCGCCGTGGAGACACGTGAGGCCGGCGTCGTGCAGCTCAGCGGCGCCGTGCCCCTTGCGGTCGCGGGCGCGCCCGTGGCGAAACGTTTCGTCATCCGGCATCCGGCCAGCGGCTGGAACGGCGCGCTCGTCATCGGTGCGCACGGTGGATCCGGCGGCAGCAACTTCGACCCGGCCGGCACGGTCATCGGCACCGATGAGACGGCACTCGACGACGTCATCGGCCGCCATGCCGTGTCGCGCGGCTTCGCCTACGCCAGCGTGGACCGCGACGGCGCCATGAGCGCCATCGACGGCCTCGCGCTCACGACACAGTTCGGCGACCTCGCGTCGTTCGAGGTCGCGCGCCGCCTCGGCCGGACGCCGGCGCGGCGGTATCTGCTGGGCCTGTCGATGGGCGGCGGCATCGCGCGCGCGGCGGCCGAGCTGCAGGGCTCGCCCTACGCCGGGGTGGTCATCGTGGCCGGCGCCAACGGCGACCTGCCCACGCGCACGGCGCGCCAGGCCAAGCTCGTCGCACTGTGGCCGGGCATCGACCCGAAGGCACATCCGGGGCTGCCCGACACGGACCCGAAGGTCGTGGCGTTCGCCGACGCCATCGGCACACCCGTGGCGGCGCGGCGTCTCTGGCCCTACACGGCGGCGGGCGCGGTCCGGGCCACCGCCAACCCGGCACCGCCCGCGCCCGGGGCGGCCGGCAACTCGACGGGCGTGGTTCAGGTGCCGACCATCGAAGTCGCCGGCACCTGGGACGACTTCGTCATCACCGAACTGAAGGCCTACCGGGCCCGCGTGTCACCCGTCGAGAAACATCGGCTGTATCTCGTCGAGGGGGTGTGGCACATGTCGGGCGACGACGACGGCACGCAGTCCTTCATGTACATCGCGACGCGCATGGGCCTCGATCCGGACGTGGCGAACGCCATGCGTGAGGGGCCGTCCTACATCCCCACCGTGCAGCACGCCTTCGACCGCCTGGTGCGCTGGGTCGAAGGGGGCGAGACGCCGCCGCCCAGCCAGACGGTCAAGCCGGGCCAGCCGTTGCAGAAATAGTCCCCATCAGCGGGTTTTCGCGCCCGGCCCCCGCAGCACGCGGCCGGCGCGGACGCCCGTGTGCACGCCGTTCGCGATCGTCACGCGGCCGTTCACGAGCACGTAGCGCACGCCTTCCGAGTAGTGGTGCGGGTCGGTGAAGGTCGCCTTGTCGATGATGGTGGCCGGATCGAACACGGCGATGTCGGCCATGAGCCCCGCCTTGAGCAGGCCGCGGTCGGTGATTCCGAGACGCGCCGCCGGAAACGACGTCATCTTGCGGACGGCCTCTTCGAGCGCCAGCACCTTGCGTTCGCGCACGTAGTGGCCGAGCACACGCGGGTAAGAGCCGAACGCGCGCGGATGCGGCGAGCCGTCGCCCGGTGCGGTCAGGCTGCCGTCGGACCCGATCATGCCGAACGGCGACTGCATGAAGCGCTCGACGTCTGGCTCGTCGTAGGCGTGGAAGATGGCGCTGCAGCCGCCCTTGAGCTGCAGGTCGATGACCATGTCGGCGGTCGCGCCCTGCGTGAGCGGCTGCTTCGCGGCCACGAGCAGGTCCTTGATCGTCTTGCCGGCGAACGCGGGATCGTGCTCGCAGCGCACGAGCTGGATGCGCGACGGATCGTCGCCGAAGCGTTCGTCGATGAACGACAGCATCCCGGTCTTGATCTCGCGCCGCTGCCCGGCACTCGCCAGACGTTCGTTGAGCCTGTCGTCGGCGAGCGCCCAGCGCGGAAAGATGAGCGAGAGCCCGGTCTGCGACGCGGTGTACGGATACTGGTCGAAGGTGACGTCCACGCCGCGCGCACGCGCCGCGGCGATGAGGGCGAGCGACTGCACGCTCTGTCCGAACTGCTTCCGTCCGCCCACCTTGTGGTGGCTGATCTGCACCGGGATGGCGGCCGCGTCGCCAATCGCGATCGTCTCCTTCACCGAGTCGAGCACGCCGCCGCCTTCGTCGCGCATGTGCGAGATGTAGATGCCGCCGTGTTCGCGCGCCGTGCGCGCCAGCGCCACGATCTCGTCGGTGGGCGTGAAGGTGCCGGGCACGTAGGCCAGCCCCGTCGAGAGCCCCATGGCGCCGTCCTGCATCGCCGCGGCCACAATCGCCTGCATCTTCGCGATTTCGGTGGGCGTCGCCTTGCGGTTGGCCGTGCCCATGACCGACTCGCGCACCGTCCCCTGCCCCACGAAGAGCGCGACGTTCGGCGACACCGTCGTGGCCTGCACCTTCTCGAACCACGGCGCGAGCGGCAGCGGCGAGCTGCCGTCGTTGCCGTCGACGACCGTCGTCAGCCCCTGCAGCAGATAGCCCTCGGCGTTGGGGATGGCGAAGATCCGCTCGCGCGCGTGGACGTGCGGGTCGATGAACCCCGGTGCCACGACCAGACCCGTGGCATCGATGCGCGTCGTGGCGGTGGCGGCGCGCAGGTCGCCGATGGCGGCGATACGGTCGCCGCGCACGCCGACATCGGCGCGGAACCACGTGGCGCCGGTGCCATCCACCACGCGGCCGCCGGTGATGAGGACATCGAACGCCGGCGCGGACGTCTGGCGGGCGGCGTGAAGCGCGAAGCCTCGGCCGTCAGCGACGGCGGCGAGCGCGACAAGGAGCGTGAGGACGCGAGTCAGCACGGCCCCACGATACACCGGGACGTCACCCCAGGAGCCCCGGCCCCGGGGGCAGACCCCTGACGGATTCGTAAGGGGTCTGACCCCATACGTCGCCGCGACAGACCCGATGACACCTCGTGACCGTGACAGACCCCGTTACAAATGCCAGGTGGCGCGGTGCGCCTCGAACCACGCCATCGGGCCCTGGCCGGCCAGCGCGGGATGCGAGAACGTCCGCTCGCCGTGGCGCGTCAGGCCAGCCTTGAGCAGCACGCGCTGCGAGGCCGTATTGTCGAGGTTGGTGATGGCGCAGATGACCGGCAGGCCGAGGTCCTCGAAACCGTAGCGCATGAGCCGCACGGACATCTCCGTCGCGTAGCCCTGGCCCCACGCGTCCTCGAAGAGCGCGTAGCCCACCTGGATGTCGGCTTCACCGTGGATGTGATTCAGCACGTGGAAGCCCACGGCCTGGCCCGTGGCGCGCTCGATGGTGGCCCACATGCCGAGGCCCGGATGCTGGTCGTAGTAGTCGAGGGCCCGCGTGTGCAGCGTGGTCTCGGCGCCGGCGCGGTCCTTCACACCGCCGAGATGCTGCGTCACGACCGGATCGGCCAGCAGGCGCGCGATCAGGTCGAGGTCATCGCGGGTGAAGCGGCGCACGCGCAGGCGCGCGCTCTCGAGCGTGTCGGCCGCGGTGCGCACTGACTCGCCCTGGCCCTGTCGCGCCCCTAGACCTGTTTGCTCGCGACCGGCTTGAAGTCGAGGTCACCGCCGAACTGCTGCACGATCGAGAGCAGGCCGGTGTAGAGGAAGCCCACCTGGAACAGCATCAGGAACGGCACGGTGCCGTAGATGCCGTTGGCCAGCGCGTAGACGAGCGTGCCGGTGAAGTAGAGGCCGAGGCCCAGCTCGATGAGCGGCTGGATGGCCACGGCCTGGCGGTACTTCTTGCCCATCCACTCGCCGCCGCCATTCCCGTTGCCGGTGCCTTCGATGCGGTACTTCGGCGTGCGCTTGAACTCGCTCGGCTTGTGGAAAATCGCTTCCATCACGGCCTTCGTGTTGTTCACCGCAAGGCCGATGCCGATCGACATCAGGATCGGCAGGTAGCGCAGGCGCTCGGTCCAGCTCTGCGGATGCAGTTCCCGCTGGCAGACCATGTAGAAGTTGGCCACCGACGCCGTCGCCGCGAAGAACAGCGGGATGTCGATGAGCAGCATCTCGTACCAGCCCATGTTGTAGCGGATGACCATCGACGGCGCCATCAGCACCGACAGCACGCACATGAGCGGGTAGTTGAAGTTGGCCGAGAGGTGGAAGAACGCCTCCGCCTTCACCTTGAAGGGCTGATCCGACTGCAGGATACGCGGCATCAGCTTCAGGAAGGTCTGGATGGAGCCCTTGGCCCAGCGGTGCTGCTGGCTCTTGAAGGCGTTCATCTCGACCGGCAGCTCGGCCGGGGCCACGTGACCCGGCAGGAACACGAACTGCCAGCCGCGCAGCTGCGTGCGGTAGCTGAGGTCGAGGTCTTCGGTGAGCGTGTCGTGCTGCCAGCCGCCGCCGTCGATGATCGCCTCGCGGCGCCAGATCCCGGCCGTGCCGTTGAAGTTGAAGAAACAGCCGCCGCGGTTGCGGCTGCCGTGTTCGAGCACGAAGTGGGCGTCGAGCAGGATCGCCTGGATCTTCGTAAGCAGCGAGTAGTCTTCGTTCAGGTGGCCCCAGCGCGTCTGCACCATCGCGACCTTCGGGTCGGTGAAGTGGTGCACGGTGGCCATCAGGAAGTCACGTTCGGGGATGAAGTCGGCGTCGAAGATGGCGATGAAGTTGCCGCGCGCCACGTGCATGGCGGCTTCGAGCGCGCCGGCCTTGTAGCCCGAGCGATCAGTGCGGTGGATGTACTTGATGTCGATGCCGGCGGCGGCGTGGCGGCGCACGGCGTTCTCGGCAATCGCGCAGGTCTCGTCGGTCGAGTCGTCGAGCACCTGGATTTCGAGCTTCTCGCGCGGGTAGTCGATGGCGCAGACGGCATCCACCAGCCGGTCGACGACGTACATCTCATTGAAGAGCGGCAGCTGGATTGTGACGACCGGCAGCTCGTCGAAATGCGCCTTGGGAACGGGCACCTCATGCTTGTGCTTCATGTAGAGGTACACCATGTAATAGCGGTGCCACCCGTACACGGCCAGGATCACGAGCACGAAGAAGTAGGACGCGAGAATGAGAGACTCGGCGAGCGTCATAGTCTATGGCCGTCGGATCGAAGCGTGGAACAAATTCCGATTATATTGGACACTCAGGCCAAGTCAACGAATCACAGGCGATTACAGAGATGACACCAGGCGAAATCCGGCAGCTCCTCGACGGCGTCAAGGCCGGCACGATTGCCACCGCTGAGGCAGAAGGTCAGCTCCTGAAGGAACTCCGGCAGCAACCCTTCGAAGATCTGGGCTTTGCGCGGGTGGATCACCACCGGGCGGTGCGCCAGGGGTTCCCGGAAGTCGTGCTGGGCCTTGGAAAGACGCCGGCCCAGATTGCGGAGATTTCGGCCCGGATCGCCACCCGGGAGGCCCCCCTGCTCGTGACGCGGGCGAGTGCCGAGGCCTTCGAGGCGGTTCGCGCCCTGGTGCCCGGCGCTGAGTATCATGCGCTGGCGCGGGCGATCACCGTCCGTAAGCCACTGCCGAGGGCCAGCGGCATGGTCGTCATCGCCTCGGCCGGCACCTCCGATCTGCCCGTGGCCGAAGAGGCGGCGATCACCGCCGACATCATGGGCAACGACGTCACGCGGATCTACGACGTCGGCGTGGCCGGCATCCACCGCGTGCTCGCCGAACGGGAACGCCTCGCCGCCGCCCGCGTCATCGTCGTTGTGGCCGGCATGGAAGGGGCGCTGCCGAGCGTGGTCGCCGGCCTGGTCAACGTACCGGTCATCGCCGTGCCGACGAGCGTCGGCTACGGCACGAACTTCGGCGGCCTCACCGCGCTCCTCGGCATGCTCAACACCTGCGCCAATGGTGTCGCCGTCGTGAACATCGACAACGGCTTCGGGGCGGGGTGCATGGCGTCACTGATTAACCACGCTTAAGGGCAGGGAAGAGGGATCAAGGGCACAGGACACCGGGTGGCCGGCGCCCTCGCGGATGCGGTTGTTGGTAGGATCTCGTTCCCTGCTCCCTGTTCCCTGCCTTTATGACTCCCTCGCTCCTCCGCGCTCTCGAGTTCGACCGCATCGTCGACGCGCTCGCCAGCTTCGCGCTCACGCCCGTGGGCAAGGCGCGGATGCGCGTCGAGGCCCCGCAGACCGATCGCGCCACCGTCGCGCAGGCGCTCGCGGCCACGTCCGAGACGGTGCGTTACGTCGAGCAGTACGGCGTGTTCCCGCTGCGCGCCGGCGCCGGGCTCGATCAGGCGCTGCAGGGGCTCGCGGTGGAGGGCCGTCCGCTCGAGGCGCTGCACCTGCGCATCCTCGCGGATTTCGTCGCCTCGATCGGCGACGCGCAGGCGGCGGTGGCCCGCGCCCCCGGTGCCTTCCCGATCCTGCAGACGCTCGTCTCGCGCCTTGCGCCCTTCACCGACGAAGTGGCGGCCGTGCGCCGCGCCATCGACGTGAACGGCGATGTGCTCGACGACGCCAGCCCGCGCCTCGCGTCGATCCGCGAACGCCTGCGCCGGCAGCGCACGAAGCTGCGCACCACGCTCGAGCAGTTCGTGAAGGGCCGCGACACCGCGAGATACCTGCAGGAAACCGTGGTGACGCAGCGCAATGGCCGCGCCGTGCTGATGGTGCGCGCCGAACATCGCGGCAGCGTGCCGGGCATCGTGCACGGCGCATCGGCTACCGGCGCCACGCTGTTTCTCGAGCCGATGGCCGGCGTCGAGATCAACAACGACATCGTCGCGGCGGAGGAAGAGGAAGCCGAAGAAATCTTCCGCATCCTGCTCGAGCTGACCGACCGCTTCCGCCATCGCCCCGGCGATTTCCGCGTGAGCGTCGCGGTGGCCGAGGAACTGGACCTCCTGCAGGCACGCGCCCGGCTCGCCCACCTCATGAACGCCGTGGAGCCCGTGCTCTCGACCAACGGGGCCCTCGAACTGCGCGAGGCGCGCCATCCGCTGCTGCAGGCCGCGGTCATCGCCCGGCTCGACGACGCCGCGGAGCGGCGCGCCACGACACCCGTGCCGGTGGATGTGCGGCTCACGCCGCCCTCGCGCGTGCTGCTCATCACCGGGCCGAACACGGGCGGCAAGACCGTGGCCCTCAAGACCACGGGTCTGCTCGCGCTCATGGCGCAGGCCGGGCTGCACATCCCGGCCGCGGA
>JBIKUN010000168.1:0-8755 GCA_044347565.1 Vicinamibacterales bacterium
AGCGGATTGATGCCTGAGCCCCAGCGCCCGACGTGGCCGGTGACGAGCGCGAGGTTGATGAGCGCGAGCACGTTGTCGACGGCGTTGTGATGTTCGGTGATGCCGAGCGTCCAGCAGATCATCGCCCGCGGCGCGGTGGCGAACGCGTGGGCCATCTCGCGGATCACCGCGGCCGGCACGCCCGTGGCCTGCTCGCCGCGCTCGAGCGTCCACGGCAGCACCGCCGCCTTGTAGGCATCGAAGCCGGTCGTGGCTTCGCGGATGAACTCGTTGTGCGCGAGGCCGGCGACGATGATCTCGCGCGCCATCGTGTGCGCGAGCGCGATATCCGTGCCGACGTCGAGGCCCGCCCACACGTCGGCCCACTGCGCAGACGACGTCCGCCGCGGGTCGATCGTGAACAGCCGCGCGCCCCGCTTCACCCCCGTCAGCAGGTGGTGGAAGAAGATCGGATGCGTCTCGCGCGCATTCGATCCCCAGAGCAGGATGCAGTCCGTCTCTTCGATCTCGCGGTACGACGTCGTGCCGCCGCCCATCCCGAAGACCGCCGCCAGACCGGCGACGCTAGGGGCGTGTCACGTGCGGTTGCAGGAGTCGATGTTGTTCGACCCGATGACCGTGCGGGCGAACTTCTGCGCCGCGTAGTTCATCTCGTTCGTGCTCTTCGAACAACTGAAGAGTCCGAATGCCTGCGGTCCTCGCCGTGCTACCACGTCGCGAAAGCCGGCCGCCGCCCGATCGAGCGCCTCGTCCCACGTCGCCCGCCGCAGCGCGCCGCCTTTGGCGTCGCGCACGAGCGGGTAGGTCAGCCGTTGCATGCGAGCCATCCGTGAAGAGTAGCACCGAGCACGCCCCGGCAGCGGCTACGGTTCGTCGGCCGTCCAGCGCGCGAGCGGCGTCGACAGCAGCAGGTAGCGGCGGCGCAGATCCACCACGCGCCGTGCCAGGTCCTGCACCGGGAACTCCCGCGCCCGGCAGCGGTCGCGCAGCCGGCGGATCTCGTGGCGATACAGATCGTTGACCGCGTCGCGCAGCCGTTCGGGCGTGGTACCGGGCCGCGGCTGCAGCCCATGCATGGCGAGGGCATCGAGGATGTCGGGACGGTACGTGGGCATGAGGATCTAGGGCGTACACAGCAGCAGATACCCGCGGGCTTCGGTGGCCAGCGGGCCGGGCGCGGCCTCGCGGGCCAGTCCGGTGGCAGCCCGCCGGTAGGCCTCGCAGGCGCCGGCGCGGTTGCCGCGGCGGTCGCGCGCCCGCGCCAGCCCGCGCCACGCCGCCGGCGTATCCGCCACCGCGAGCGCACGCGTGAAGGCCGCTTCCGCGAGTTCGTGGTCGTCGACGCCGTGCCAGAGCTCGCCTTCCGCGCGATCGATGGCGAGCGGCACGGCCGGCGCCGGGCCGGAGAGCGCGAGACGCGTCGAGATGGCCCGCGCTTCGTCGATCCACACGAGCATCTCGTCGCGTTCGTCCTGCGCCGCCGCCGCCGCCGCGCGCAGCAGCGCCGCGGCATAGGCCGCGGCCGACCGCGGCGGGCCGAGCGCCGTCGCGGCGTCGATGGCCGCGCGCACCGGCGCGAGCGACTCGGGTGTGCCGCCGCGATCGGCGGCCGTCACGGCGGCGCTCCAGCCGTGCCAGCTCCACGAGGCGAGCCGCAGCTCGGCGCAGTCGCTGTCGGCCGTGTCGCCGGCGGCCGCCAGCCGCACCGTGTCGACGACGTCGCCTCGAGCGGTGGCGGCCGCCATCTCGGCCAGCACGCGGCGCGCCTCGGCGGCACACCGATCGGGGGCCGTCTGCGGCGGCACGATGAGGGCCAGCGCGAGCATCCAGGTCATCACGTCCAGGGACATTCGTGTACAACCAATTATGCGGCGCCAGCCCTGCACTGGCCACCATCTGGGGTTATCATGAGCGCGACTGGAAGGAGTCGCCAGATGAAGATTGCACGTTCCTCCGCGTCACGCCGACGCGGCCTCGCCGCGATGGCGTCGACGATTGCCGTCGCCTCGCTGGCCATCGCCGGTGCCCAGCAGGCCCCGGCCGGCACGGCCGGCCAGAAGCCCGCCGCCCCCGCCGCGCCAGCGGCCCCTGCCGCACCCGCCGTGCCGACGCTGCCCGCGCCCACACGCGCCATCGTGCCGGTGGCCGCAAGCTCCGTGGCCGCCAAGCCCGACCAGTGGGTCGGTGAGTACGTGGCGATGACCGGCATCGTCGAGGCCAGCGTGGGCAAGATGGCGTTCACGGTCGACCAGGACAAGACCAAGGCCGCGCCCGAGGTGCTCGTGCTCGCCGGCCGGATGAGCGACCCGGTCACGCCCAACACCTACGTGACGGTCATCGGCCTGCTGATGAAGTACGACCCGGCCGACGTCGCCGCCAAGTCGAAGGTGCACGCGCAGGACCTCGGCGCCGACGCCGCGAAGTACAAGGGCAAGCCCGTCGTGCTCGCGACCTCGATCGTGAACGACAAGATGCTCGACCTCGCGCGGTTCATTCCGCCGCCCATGACACCCGACGAAGAGGCGCTGCAGAAGGCGATGCGCGGCGTGCCGGCGGCGTCGGGCGAACTGCGCAAGGGCGCCGATGCCTCGAACGTCGAACTGGCCACCAAGAACGTGGCGGCCCTCGCCGCCGCCTTCGCCGAGACCGAAGCGTTCATGAAGAAGCGCGGCAAGCTCGACGCGATGAAGTGGGCGGCCGATGCCCGCGCCAACGTGCTGGCCGTCGAGAAGGCCGCGAAGTCGGGCACGTGGGACGCCGCGAAGACCGCGGCTGCGGCCGTCGGCTCGGCGTGCGGCACATGTCACACGCCCTACCGCGAACGCCTCGAAGACGGCTCGTTCCGCTTCAAGGCCGGCAGCTAGCGTCCGCTGTTCCTGGCGGCTCGGTGCGTGACCCGCGTCACGGGCCGAGCCGTTCCAGCATCCGATACAGGGCCCGCCGGCTCACACCGAGCGTCACGGCCGCGGCCGACTTGTTCCCCCCCACCGCCGCCAGCGCCGCCAGCACCCGCAGGCGCTCTCCCTCATCCACGCCTCGCCCGCCGGTGTCGGCGCGCCGCTCGAGATCCGGACCGCACGCTTCGCGCAGCGTGTGCACGGCAATCACGGCGTCGTCGCTGAGCGCCGCCGCGCGCAGCACGACATGGCGCAGCTCGCGCACGTTGCCCGGCCACCGGCGATCCTCGAGCAGGCCCAGCGCCGCGCTCGACCACACCTTGTCCACGAGGCGCAGGCGCCGGCACGCATCGCGCAGCAGCGTGGTCGCGAGGCCCGCGATGTCGTCTCGCCGCTCGTGCAGCGACGGCACGTGGAAGCGCACGGCGCCGAGCCGGTAGACGAGATCGGCGCGCACCTCGTTGCGCGCGATGAGGTCGCCGGGGTCGACCGACGTACCGGCGATGACGTGCAGGCCCTCGCCGGGCGCGAGATCGGCCGAGGTGACGAGCGCGCGCACGAGCGCCGCCTGCTGATCCATCGCCAGGTCGCGCAGCTCCGGCACGAAACACGTGACGGGCACGCGGGCGCCGCGCGCCGCTTCCCGCAGAGACTCCTCTTCCGCGAGGTCGTCGCCGCCGAGCAGCGTGATCTGCGCGCCGCCGCGGCACGGACCGAGGCGGTGCACCACGGCCGCGAGCGACGACTTGCCGGCGCCCGTGCCGCCGGTGATGAGCGTGGCGCGCGCATGCGGCGCCAGGCGCTCGACGGCGCGGAAGAGCGCCTGCATGGCCGTGGACTGACCGAGCAGGCCGTGGAACACGCGCCAGTCGTCGCGGGCGCGTCCGAACGAGGTCTGCGCGTCCAGGACACGTCCGGCGGACGCGTCGTCGCGGGATCGGGCAGTGGCGTCGGGCATCAGGGGGACCTTTCCGGCGTCTGAATCGGCGCGCTGCGCCGGAACTTGAATGGCCCGCCGCGGCCGGGCCGGTGAAGCCGGCGCCGCCGGCGCCGATTCCTCCGGCGTGCGCACTGTCTTCACGCGACGACTCGGCCCTCTCGTGGCCGTGGCGACCGCGATGCTCTGTCTGGCCCCGGGCGCGATTCCGCTCGACGCGGTGACCCGCACCACCGCCGATGCGGCGCTGGCGCGCGCGAGCGCAGCCGCCGTGCGCGGCGTCGTCATCGCCGTATCGACGCGGCTCGACCCGGCCGTGGACACCCTCTACACCCATGTGCAGCTCGCCGTATCGCGGGCCTGGGGCTTCCCCATGCCGCCGGTGTCGATTGCGCTCAAGCTGCTCGGCGGCGCCGACGGAGAGCGTGCGCTCGTCGTCGGCGGTCAGGCGCAGTTCGCGCCCGGCGAGGACGTGCTCGTGTTCCTCGACGTCCGCCCGCGCGACGGCACGCTGTCGGTGACCGGGCTCGAACGCGGCAAATGGACGATGGATGGCGGTGGCGCGCCCGCGGCCTCACGCGCCCTGCACAACGCGCCGGCAGCGGTGGCGCCCGATGTCGTGCCGGCGGGCGATCTCGAAACGCTCGCCGCCCTGGCCGGCACGCATGTGCGGCTGCCGGCGTCCGTCCGGACCACGAGCGCCAGCCGCGACGACGTCGCGGCGCGCATCGCCACTGATCTGCCCATGGCGTCGGCGGCCCGCTGGCACGAGGCCGACTGGGGCGCGCCGGTATTCGTGGACTCGATGTCGAGCGGGCATCCCCTGTTCCCCGGCGGCGGCTTCACGCAGCTGCTGCGCGCGATCGGCCTCTGGACCGGACCAAGCGCGCTGCGGCTGCTGCCGGGCACGCTGCGCGGTCCACGCTGCTTCGGCCACGCCGAGGCCGCCGACGGCCGCGTCTCGGTGAGCTACGACGATCCGTGTGACGAGATCGCCGACACGAGTCCCACGCTCGCCATCGGCGGCGCCTACTACTCGAGCAGCGACGTGCGCGTCGTGGAGGGGCGGAGCTTCTGGAAGATCACGAAGGGCGTGGTGGTGCTCGACAACGCGCACGCCAAGTTTTCAGGTCTGAGCACCGGCTGCTATGAAGAGATCCTCACGCACGAACTCGGCCACGCCGTGGGCCTTGCCCACACGGCGACGACACCCGCGGTGATGGCACCGTGGCTCGCGCCGGGATGTGTGCATCGCAGCGAGTCGCTGCCGCTGCAGCCGCCAGATCTCGCCGCGCTCGACGCGGCGTATCCGGCGGGCACGCCCGCGGACGGACCGCCGGGTACGCCGGCTGGCCTCTCGAGCCGCGTGACCGGCAGCACGGTGCAGCTGTCGTGGCTCCCGACGGGCGCGACGGCGGCGAGCTATCAGGTGCTCGTCGGGAGCGTGCCGGGCGCGACCGACCTCGGAGTCTTTCCCAGCGCGGCCGCCGCACTCGTGGCGACCGGCGTCGGCCGCGGCGTGTACTACGCGCGCATCGTCGCGACCAATGCACACGGCGCGAGTGCGCCGTCGTCCGACATCGCCATCGTGGTCGGTGACGGACTGCCCGGCGTCCCCGTGGGTCTGATGGCGGCGGCCGGACAGACCGGCGACGTGCGCGTGTTGTGGCAACCGCCGCGCACGGGGCCACCGCCCACCGGCTACGTGCTGCTCGTCGGTACCAGCGCCGATCGCCCGACCACTCGCATCCCGGTAGCGCAGACGATCCTGTCCGCGCAGGGCGTGCCGTCGGGCATCTACTTCGTGCGCGCCATGGCCGTGAACGGCGCCGACGCCGGCCCGGCGTCTCCGGAAGTCGTCGTGGTCGTCCCCTGAGACCGTCGCCGTACACGCGAGCGCTTACGGCAGCGCCGTCACGCAGATCGCCGTCACATTCAGCGTCCAGGTGGGTGTGCCCGCCTGGATTTCGCGCACACGCACGGTCCACGCGGTCGCACTCGAGGGGCCGTCCGCATAGACCACGACACCACTCGAACCAGCCCTGAGGCCGACCGTGGCATACCCGCCGCCAAGGACACTCCTGCCGGCAGCGCACGTGGCGGTCACGGTCTTCTCCGAGGTGTTGTTCGAACCCGAGGTGCCGGTGGCCAGCACGTAGCCGCTGACACCGGGTGCACCCTGTGCGCCCGTCAGGCCGATCGGCCCCTGCGGACCGGTGGCTCCAGCCGGCCCCTGGGGACCTGCCACACCAGCCGGGCCCTGCGGGCCGGCCGGCCCTGCCGGGCCGGCGCCGACCGCGGCGGCGAGACCGCTCAGATCGGCGTTCAGCAGCACGAGCCCGGGCGACACGCGGAGCGGCTGGAAGGCCGGCGACGGCGACGTCGCCACCTGGATGTAGTAGCGGTCGAGTTCGGTGCCGCTGAACGGCGGCGTCACGCTGACGACCGCGCGGCCGCTGTTATCGAGGCTGCTGACCGCCAGGAGCACGAAGTCGGCGCCCACCGAGAACTGCACGCCGCCGTAGGCGAACCCCGACCCCTTGGAGCTGCTGAGGATCGCGAAGTTCTCGCCGGGGGCACCGGTGACCGTGACGATCGTCGCGCTGCCAGGCGCGACCACGGTCTTGCTCAGCGTGACCACCGGGGCCTGCGCGAGTGCCTCGGTCGAGGTCAGAGGAAGGGCGACAAGGGCGGCGAGGGCGAACGCGGATGCCCGCATCCACGAACCACTCCGCCAGGTCTTCACAGGCGCGACACGCATCATTTCCGGCTCCGTCTCCGTGGTGGTAATTCAGCCGCGGACAGACTTAGCACGAAAGATGCCATCGTGAATGACTTAAGGCAACTAACGAAATCTCACACTTGTGCGGCTGGCGCACGGTGTGCGCACACATGTGTCGCACGCCCGCCGGTTCATTGACACGTCGTGTCACCGCAGTCTTCGTACATGGAAGACGGGCGCGAGGCCGAAGCCCCGCGCCCGCAGCGTGACAGCCAGACAGTCAGGCCGCTGGACAGTTCGACAGTGAGACGCAGCCCTCTAGAGCCCTGGTCCCTGGTCCTTGGTCCCCAGCCCCAGCCCTAGTAGCGGTAGTGCGCCGGCTTGTACGGACCGTCCGGCGACACGCCGATGTAGTCCGCCTGGTCCTTCGAGAGGCGCGTGAGTTTCACGCCCAGCTTGTCGAGGTGGAGGCGGGCCACCATCTCGTCGAGCTTCTTCGGCAGGACGTAGACGCGCCTGGCGTCGTAGGTCGTGCCCGAGAGTGTGGGCTTGCCAGTGGCGCTGAAGTGCAGGTCGAGCTGCGCCACCACCTGGTTGGTGAACGACGAGCTCATGACGAAGCTCGGGTGGCCGGTCGCGCAGCCGAGGTTCAGCAGACGGCCTTCCGCCAGCACGAGCACGCTGTGCTCGGCGCGGGTCGCCGTCGCCGGGAACACCCACTCGTCGTACTGCGGCTTGATCTGCACGCGCGTGGCGCCCGACTTGGCGAGGCCGGCCATCTCGATCTCGTTGTCGAAGTGGCCGATGTTGCCGATGATCGCCTTGTCCTTCATCCGCATCATGTGGTCGACGGTGAGGATGTTCTTGTTGCCGGTCGCCGTGATGAAGATGTCGGCCGTCTCGATGACGTCGTCGAGCGTCGTCACCTGGTAGCCTTCCATCGCCGCCTGCAGCGCGCAGATGGGATCGATCTCGGTCACGATCACGCGGCAGCCCTGGCCCTTGAGCGCCTGCGCGCAGCCCTTGCCCACGTCACCATAGCCGAACACCACGGCCACCTTGGCGGAGAGCATCACGTCGCTCGCGCGGTTGAGACCATCGATGAGCGAGTGGCGGCAGCCATAGAGGTTGTCGAACTTGCTCTTGGTCGCCGAGTCGTTGACGTTGATGGCCGGGAAGAGCAGCGTGTTCGCCGCGGTCATCTCGTAGAGGCGGTGCACGCCGGTCGTGGTCTCTTCGCTCACGCCCTGGATGCCGTCGGCCACCTTCGTCCACACACCCGGACGCGCCTTGAGCTCGCGCGTCAGCGTCTCGAGGATGACACCCCACTCTTCGGGTTCGCTCTCGGCGTTGAACGCCGGGATCTTGCCGCTCGCCTCGTACTCCTTCGCCTTGTGGACGAAGAGCGTGGCGTCGCCGCCGTCATCGACGATGAGCGACGGGCCCGTGCCGTCCGGCCAGAGCAGCGCTTCCACCGTGCACCACCAGTATTCGGGCAGCGTCTCGCCCTTCCACGCGAACACCGGCGTGCCCTTCGGGGCCGCCACGGTACCGCCGGTCTCGGGACGGCCGACGACCACCGCCGCGGCGGCGTGATCCTGCGTCGAGAAGATGTTGCAGCTCACCCAGCGCACGTCGGCGCCGAGTTCAGTCAGCGTCTCGATGAGCACGGCCGTCTGCACGGTCATGTGCAGCGAGCCCATGATCTTCGCGCCGGCGAGCGGCTTGCTGGCGCCGTACTGCGTGCGCAGGGCCATGAGGCCCGGCATTTCGTGCTCGGCGAGGCGGATCTCCTGGCGGCCGAAATCGGCGAGCGACAGGTCCTTCACCTTGAAGGGCTCGCGGCCCGCCGTGCGGGCGGCGTCGAATGCGTGAACGGTCGAAGTTGCGGTAGCCATGGTCTCTCCTGTTGGTGCGTATCGAACGAACGTCTACTTCTTCACGGCAACGGCGCGGAAGAGCGCGGGGCCCCTCACCGTCGCATCGGTCGTCAGTGCGGCGAGTCGCACGTCGTGCAGGCCGGCGGCGTCGAGCCACCGGCAAACCTGCGGCTCGGCGAAGCCGAGCCACACGTGTCCCATCTGCTGCTGGTACTCGCCGCGGTCGTGCGGCAGCATGTCGACGATGAGCAGCCGGCCGCCAGGCCCGAGTACCCGCGCGGCCTCCATCAGCACGCGCCCCGGGTCTGGCACGTGGTGC
>JBIKUN010000126.1:0-12826 GCA_044347565.1 Vicinamibacterales bacterium
ACGAGGGCCAGCACGGCGATGTCGAGCTGCGCGTCCTCGACCGGCAGCGCCTCGAGGGTGCCGCGGCGCACGTCGACGTTCGCGCACGGCGCCAGGCGCGTGCGGGCGGCGGCGAGCATCTCCGCCGATGCGTCCACGGCGATGACACGCGCGACGTACGGCGCGATGAGCGCGCTGAACTGGCCGGTGCCGCAGCCGAGGTCACCCACGCGCAGGCGTGGGTCGAGCATGGCCAGCAGCGCGTCCTGCTGGAACTGCTGGCCGAAGAGCTCCGCGCGCAGACGGTCCCACTGCCCCGACGCCGACGAGAAGAACTGCGCCGACTTCGAGCGCCGCTCCGCCAGCACCCCTTCGGCGCGGCGGGCGTCCTGCTCGGCCGCCGACGTCTCGCTCGCCTGCTCGCGGATGAGCGGCCAGAGGCGCGCGGCCGGCTGGTCGAGGGTGGCCGAGAGCCCGTAGTAGCGCGACGTGCCGTCGCGGCGCGACACCACCCAGGCGTCATCGGCGAGGGTCTTGAGATGCCGGCTCACGGTGGACTGCGGCAGCTGGAGCACGGCGCAGAGTTCGGTGACCGTCAGTTCGTGCTGCTCGAGCAGGAGGAGCAGGCGGCACCGCACCGGGTCGGCGAGCGCCGTCATGTGCTCCAGCAGGCGGGGCATGCTGGGCCGGTCGGCGACGGCAGAAGCGGCGCGTGAACTGTTCATCCGTAAATCCGGATGTAAGGATACATCGACCAACGCTTCTGGTCAACTGGGGCCTCGGCGCCCCTCCCCTCCCGCGAACGGACCGGAACCTAGCCGATCGCCTTCTCGAGTTCGCCGACCAGCCGGTCGAGGCGCGCCACGAGGGCGCGAATCGCCGTGGGCTCGGCCAGATCCACGCCGGCGCGCTTCAGGAGCGCCATCGGATGATCGCTGCCGCCAGCGCGCAGCAGTTCGAGATACCGGCGCACGCCGTCGTCGCGGCGCCCGGGGTCATCGCTTCCCACCGCCTCCATGAGCGCCGCCGTGGACGCCATGCACGTCGCGTACTGGTAGACGTAGTACGGCGACTGGAAGAAGTGCGGAATGCGCGCCCATGTCCAGGTGGTGCGTTCATCGCGCTCGATGGCATCGCCCCAGTAGGCGTCCACGGTGCGCGCATAGAGCGCGCTCAGCCCGTCGGCCGTGACCGGCTCGTCGCGCTCGACCAGCCGGTGCGCCTCGAGCTCGTAGTCCGCGAAGACCACCTGGTTGTAGAAGGTGCCGACGATGCCGTCGATGGCGTGCTGCAGCAGCATCGTGCGCTCCTCGGTCGTGGCGGCCCGTTCGAGCATGAACTCGAGCAGCAGCTCCTCGTTCAGCGTGGAGGGCACTTCGGCGACGAAGATCGTGTAGCCGGCGTAGACGAATGGCTGGCTGTCGTGCGCCAGCAGCGTGTGCATCGAGTGCCCCATTTCATGGGCCAGCGTGAACACGGCATCGAGCGTGTCGTTGTAGTTGAGCAGCATGTACGGATGCGCACCGTACACCGGTGCCGAGTAGGCGCCGCTGCGCTTGCCCTTGTTCTCGTAGACGTCGATCCAGCGCCGGTCGAAGGCCTCGCGCACGGACGCCTGATAGTCGGCGCCGAGCCGCGCGGTGGAGGCCACGATCCACTCGCGCACCTCGTCGTACCGGTACTGCACGTCGTGTTCGACGAGCGGCACGTAGGTGTCGGCCGGCGTGTAGGTGTCGAGGCCCAGCACGCGCCTGCGCAGCCGGTGGTAGCGCTGGAACGGCGCCACGCCGGCCCGCCCTTCGGCGATGAGCGTCGTGACGACGTCGGCCGGAATAGCGTTGCCGAAGAGCGCCGCCTCGAGGGTCGTGGCATACCCGCGGGCGCGCGCCTGGAACCAGTCGCGATGCAGCACGCCGTTGTAGATCGACGCGAACGTGTTGCGGCGGGCGCCGAACACGTCGTAGTGCGCGTTGAACACGGCGCGGCGGTCGGCCGCGACGCGGCTCGTCGAGAGCACGCGCCGGTAGTTGCCGTAGGTGCAGTCCACGCTCGCGCCGGTGCTGAGCGTCACGGCCGGGAACTGGGCATCGGCCGTCGAGAGCGCCTCGTAGACGTCCTTCGGCGCGCCCGTCAGCCGCGCGGCCAGCGACAGCAGATGTTCGCCGGCCCGATCGAGCACGTGCGCCTGATTGCGGAAGAGGTCCTCGACGGAGAAGCGATAGACCGCAAGCGCCGGGTCGGCGGCCATCCACCCGTGGATGGTGTCGAGCGGCACAGTGAGCAGTTCGGGGTTGAACCACGACGTGGCCTGCTCGAGCTTCGCGAAGAGCAGCTGCACGCGCTGGCGGCGGGCCGCCGAGGCGTTGTCGCGCTGATCCTGGTCGTGGGTGAGCGACGGGTAATACCAGACGCGATAACTCAGCTGGCCGATGACGTCGTTGGCTTCGAGGGCCTCGCGCAGCCGTGCGCCCCCCGTGCCGAGCGTGCCGGCCAGGCCCGCGTACGCCGTGATGCGCTGCTCCAGGTCGGCCAGCGCGGCGTCCCAGGCCTCCCACGAGGGGAAGATGGCGGACAGATCCCACGTGTAGGCGGGATCGACTTCGTACCGTTCGGGGGTGACGAGCGCGGACGCGGGAGCCACCCGGACCATGTTACCTGCCCCGTCGGCTCACCCGCCAGCCGGCGGGCGCGGCTCGACCGGGTACCGATCGCGGACAAGGGCCGGCAGCGCGGCCACGAGACCGCCGAGGCCGCCGGCGCCGCGGCGCCAGGCGTGGAACGCCGAGAGCACGGCGTGTTGCCCATGCGTGACCGTGCCGCGCTTCCAGGCCCCGGCCACGGCCTTGTTGGCCTCGCTCATCGTCGGGTAGGTGTGTATCGTGCCGAGAATGGCGTTCAGCCCGAGGCCGTGCTTCATCGCGGTCACGAACTCGGTGAGCAGGTCGCTGGCGTGCGCGCCGCAGATGGTGGCGCCGAGGATGCGGTCCGTGCCCGGCGCGGTCAACACCGTCACGAAACCGGTGGTGGCGCCGTCGGTGATGGCGCGATCCAGATCGTCCAGCGCATAGGTGGTGACCGCGTACGGCGTCCCCTCGGCCCGCGCCTCATGTTCGTTCAGGCCGACGCGCGCGACCTCCGGGTCGGTGAAGGTCGCCCGCGGCACGACGCGATAGTCCACCCGGAACTTCCGGAAGCGCCCGAAGAGTGCGTTCACCGAGGCGAACCACGCCATGTGCGAGGCCGTGTGGGTGAACTGGAACGGCCCGGCCACGTCGCCGCAGGCCAGAATGTTCGGGAAGCGCGTCTCGAGGCACTCGTTCACCTCGAGCGTGCGCGCCGGGGTGGTCGGGATGCCGAGAGCCTCGAGGCCGTACCCGGCGGTGTTCGCGACGCGCCCCACCGCGCAGAGGATCTCGTCGAAGGGAATCACCGACGTCGCGCCGGCGTGATCGACGATGAGCCGCTTCTCGCCCTCCACGACCTCGACCCGCTGCGCGGTGTGGCCGACGCGCACGTCGATGCCGTCCTCCGCGAAGGCCTGCGCGATGAGCGTCGAACACGCCGCGTCTTCGCGCGCCAGGAGCCGCGTGGCCATCTCCACCACCGTGACCTGCGCGCCGAATCGGGCGAACGCCTGCGCCAGTTCGCAGCCGATCGGTCCCCCGCCGAGCACGACGAGGCGCCGCGGCAATGTCGTGAGGCCCCACACCGTGTCGGACGTGAGCGGCCCGACGTCGGCGAGTCCTGGCAGCGGCGGCACGAACGGTCGCGCGCCGGCCGCGACGATGATGTGGGTGGTGGTGAGCGTGCGCCGGCTGCCATCGGCCGCCGTGACGTCCACCGTCCACGGCGACGTGATGGTCGCGCGTCCCTCCACGCAGGTCACGCCGAGGCGTGTGTAGCGGTCGACCGAATCGTGCGGCGCGATGTCGGCGATCACCCGCCGCACGCGCGCCATGACCTCCGCGAAATCGAACTCGGCGGAGGCGGCGCGGATGCCGAGGCGCGGCGCGCGGCGGATGTCGGCCAGCAGCATCGCCGAGCGCAACAGCGCCTTCGACGGCACGCAGCCTGTGTTCAGGCAGTCGCCGCCCATGCGGTGTTGCTCGACGAGCGCCACCCGCGCCTTCACCGCCGCGGCGATGTAGGCGGCGACGAGCCCCGCCGAGCCGGCGCCGATGACCACCAGATTGTGGTCGAACGTGCGCGGACGAAGGTGCGCGAACGGGCGATACACGGCGCGCCGGCGTGCCGCGTCCACGAGACGGCGCGCCACGAGCGGCAGCAGCCCCAGCGCCGTGAACGACAGCAGCACACCGGGCGACAGGATGCCGCCGAGGCTCTCGAGCCGCGCCAGCTGTGTGCCGGCGTTCACGTAGACGAGCGTGGCCGGCAGCATGCCCACCTGGCTCACCGCCGCGAAGGTGCCGAGGCCGATCGGCGTGAGCCCCATGAGGAGGTTCACGAGGAAGAACGGGAACACCGGCACGAGGCGCAGCGTGAAGAGATAGAACGCGCCTTCACGCCTGATGCCGTCGTTGATGGCGGCGAGGCGCGTGCCGAAGCGCCGCTGCACGCTGTCGCCGAGGAGCACGCGTGCCGAGAGGAACGCGAGCGTCGCGCCAATCGTGGAGGCGAACGACACGAGCACCGTGCCAGCCAGGACGCCGAAGAGCGCGCCGCCGGCCAGCGTGAGCACCGCCGCGCCTGGCAGGGACGCCGCGGCCACGATCACGTAGACCGCGAAGAACGCGCCCGCCGCCTGCCACGGATGGGCGGCCCGCCACGCCTCTGCCGCGGCCTGCTGCGCCTTGAGCGCCCCGAGGCTGGCGAAGCGGTCGAGGTCGAAGGCGAAGAACGCCGCGACCAGCGTCACGAGGACGCCGAGCAGGAGCGCGCGGGCCACCATGCGTGACATGTCGTGGACCTCGATGCCGGCTGGAATGCGGATGGTGTCGGCGGCCGCGTCAGGCCGTGCCGGCGAGCACGGCCGCGAGCGCCTCGAGCCGCGGGGGAATGTGCGTGGCGACGACGTCGAGCGCCAGACGCTCGGCCAGGGCTGGCGGCAGCGCGACCGCCGCGCCGAGCGTCGGCTCGACCACTTCGGGGAACTTCGCGGGGTGCGCCGTGGCGAGTACCACAACGGGCCCGTCGCCGTGGCGGCCCGCTTTCCGCGCACCGAGCCAGCCGACGGCCGTGTGCGGATCGGCGATGTAGCCGTGCTCGGCCTGCAACGCGCGGATCGTCGCCTGCACCTCGTCGTCGGTCACGACCACGCCGGTGACGGCCTCGCGCATGCGCGCTACGTCGCCGTCGTACAGCCAGGTGAGCCGCTCGAGGTTGCTCGGATGACCGACATCCATGGCGCTCGCGAGCGTGGGCACCGCATCCTGCGGCGTGAACGTACCCGAGGTGAGATAGCGGGGAAACGGGTCGTTGATGGTGGTCGCCGACACGAAATGGCCGACGGGCACACCGCGCCGCGCCGCCATCACGCCGGCCGTGAGGTTCCCGAGGTTGCCGCTCGGCACGACCATGGTGGGCGGTGGCGTGCCGGCAGGCAGTTGCAGGGCCGCCCACGCGTAGTAGGCCATCTGCGGCAGCAGGCGGCCGATGTTGATCGAGTTCGCCGACGTCAGGCGGTAGGTCTCGCCGAGCGTCGTGTCCGCGAACGCCGCCTTCACGAGCCGCTGGCAGTCGTCGAAGGTGCCCTCCACCGCCACCGCCGATACGTTGTCGCCGAGGGTCGTGAACTGCACTTCCTGCACGCGGCTCACGCGGCCGTGCGGATAGAGCACGACGACGCGCGTGCCCGGCACGCGGTGGAAGGCCTGCGCCACGGCGCCGCCGGTGTCGCCCGAGGTCGCGACGAGCACGGTGAGCGGACGCGCGTCGCCGCCAGCCGCCACCGCCGCCATCCAGCGCGCCATCGTGCGCGCGCCGACGTCCTTGAAGGCGAGCGTCGGCCCGTGAAAGAGCTCGAGCACGTAACGGCCGGCGCCGAGCGGCACGAGCGGCACCGGGAAGTCGAGCGCCTCGCCCATCAGCCGGTCGAGCGTGGCGCGATCGAAGGATTCCTCGACGAGGGGCGCGATGAGCGCAGTGGCCACCTCGCCGAGCGAGCGGCCGCGCAGGGCCTCGAACTCGGCCGGCGTCATGGCGCTGATGGCGGTGGGCACGTAGAGGCCCCCGTCAGGCGCAAGCCCCCGCCGTACGGCCTCGGCGAGCGTCACAGGCGCCGCGCCGGCGCTGCGTGTGCTGATGAACGGCATCTACCGGCCTCCCGCCAGATCGACCACCCGCGCCCCGGTCGTGCCGACGGCCGAGATCCAGAGGTCCGCGCCCGGCCCGGGCTCCGCCTCGTAGGCCGTGGCCATCGCCTGTCCCACCGCCCGCGCCTCGCCGAGCGACCGCGCCAGCGCAAAGATCGACGGCCCCGAGCCCGAGAGGCTGCAGCCGAGCGCGCCGGCCGCGAGCGCCGCCGCCTTGACCCGCGCAAATCCGGGTACGAGCACCGCACGTTTCGGCTCGGCGACGTGGTCCACGAGCGCCCGCGACAGCAGCGCCAGGTCGCCGGTGTGCAGCGCGGACACCAGCGCGCCGAGGTTCGCCCACTGGCGCACCGCCGTCTGCAGCGGCACGGTATCGCCGAGCAGCGCCCGCGCCGTTCCGGTCTGCACTTCCTGGTGCGGATGCAGCACCGCGCACGACAGCCCCGCCGGCACCGGCAGGCGCACGATGTCCGGCGGCTCCACACTGCGCGCCAGCACGAAGCCGCCGTAGAGCGAGGGCGCGACGTTGTCGGGATGGATGGCGCCGCAGCCGGCCTGTTCGCCCTGCATCGCCGCCTGACACACGAGCTCGAGCGACGCCGGCCGGCCGAGCAGCTCGTTCACCGCGACCGCCGCCGCCACGGCGCTCGCGCCGCTGCTGCCGACGCCGCTTGCGAGCGGCAGCCCCTTGTGCACGTCGAGCACGATGCCCTGCCGCGTGCCGAGCGCGGCGAGCAGCGCCTGCACCGCCGCACCGGCCGTATTCCGGCCCGGATCGCGTGACAACCGGCCGCCATCGCCCGTTACCTCGCCGATGACCACGCCGGGCGCGTCGGCGAGACGCGCCACCACGATGTCGCCCGGTTCCTCGAGCGCGAAGCCGAGCACGTCGAACCCGGCGGCCACGTTCGACACGGTGGCCGGGGCGAAGGCCGCGATCATCGGGCCACTCCGGGTTCGGGACGGATCGGAATCGGGCGTCCGTCCTGGCCGATAGCGACGAGCACGACCTCGGCGTAGGTCACCTTCTCGCGCTCGCCGGCGCCGGCGCTCCAGCGCTCCACCTCGACCGACACCGCCACGGTGACCGACGTGCGCCCCACCTTCAGCGTCTCGGTATAGAAGTTCACGATGTCGCCGACGAACACCGGCGCATGGAACTCCACCTCGCGAATCGCCTTGGTGACGAAGCGGTGCGGCGCGGTCTTCCGTGCTTCCACCGCCGACGCCAGATCGATGTGCGAGAGGATCACGCCACCGAAAATCGTCCCGAGGTTGTTGGTGTCCTTGGGCAGCAGCAGGACCTTGATGGCGGGAATTCGTTCGGTCATCGTCCGATGGTAGTAAAAAGATCGTCTCGGGCGCGAATCGGTCGTGCGCTGCCAGGGATTTCGTTTATTCTTTTCGTTCCGAGATGAGCACGGCTACCAACGAAAAGCAGCGCGTCACGATCACGCCTTCCAACGGACACTGGACGGCGACCGAGGCGTCGGAACACTACGACGTGGCCCGCTGGGGCCAGGGCTACTTCTCGGTGAACGAGGCCGGGCACGTGCAGGTGCATCCGAGCCGCGATGCCGCCCGCTCGATCGACCTCAAGAAACTGGTCGATCGGCTCGACCTGCGGGGTCTGAGTGCGCCCATTCTGATGCGCTTTCCGGGCATCCTGCAGCACCGCCTGGGCGAGATCAACGCCGCCTTCCAGCAGGCGATCGCGGCCAACCAGTACGGCGGCAAGTACGTCTGCGTCTACCCGATCAAGGTCAACCAGCAGCGCCAGGTCGTACAGGAAGTCATGCAGTTCGGCCGCGAGTTCGGCTTCGGCCTCGAAGCCGGCTCGAAGCCCGAGCTGATGGCCGTGGCCGCGATGGCCAGCAACGACACGCCGATCGTGTGCAACGGCTTCAAGGACGCCGAGTTCATCGAGCTGGCGATGTGGGCGCAGAAGATCGGCCGCAACATCATCCCGATCGTCGAGAAGTACACCGAACTCGAGCTCATCCTGAAGTACGCCGAAAGGGTGGGCGTGCGGCCGCGCATCGGCATGCGCGTGAAGCTGGCGGCGCGCGGCATGGGCCGCTGGCAGTCGTCGGGCGGCTACCGCTCGAAGTTCGGCCTCACGGTCACCGAGATCCTGCGCGGCCTCGACCTGCTCAAGGCGCACGGCATGGAGGACTGCTTCAAGCTCCTCCACTTCCACCTCGGCAGCCAGATCACGCACATCCGCATCATCAAGAACGCGCTCAACGAAGCGGCCCGCGTCTACTGCGACCTGGCCAAGGCGGGCGCCGGCATCGAGTTCATCGACGTCGGCGGTGGCCTGGGGGTCGACTACGACGGCTCGCAGACCAACTTCGAGTCGAGCATGAACTACACCCTGCAGGAGTACGCGAACGACGTCGTGTACCACATCCAGCAGGTATGCGACGAAGAGCAGGTGGCGCACCCGACCATCATGTCCGAGAGCGGCCGCGCCATCACCGCCTACCACTCCCTGCTCGTCTTCAACGTGCTCGGCACGAGCGGCTTCGGCGAGGAGCAGGTGCCGACAGCGCCGAGGGACGACTTCGAGCAGCCGCTCATCGACCTCATCGAGACCTACAAGAACGTCAACGCGCGAAACGCCGTCGAGAGTTACCACGACGCCCAGCAGGCGCTCGATATGGCGATGAACCTGTTCGCCGGCGGCTACCTGCCGCTCGAACAGCGCGCCCACGCCGAGAATCTCTATTTCGCGATTTCCGAGAAGATCCGGCTGCTGCTGCCGCAGATGGGCGACGTGCCGGAAGACCTGCAGAACCTGGAAGAGATGTTGTCAGACACCTACTTCTGCAACTTCTCGCTCTTCCAGTCGATTCCCGACAGCTGGGCCATCAAGCAGCTCTTCCCGGTGCTGCCGATCCACCGGCTGCTCGAGAAGCCGACGAACCACGCTGTCATCGGCGACATCACCTGCGACTCCGACGGCAAGCTCGACCAGTTCATCGACCGCCGCGACGTGAAGAAGACGCTGCGGCTGCACCGCGACAACGGCGAGCCCTACTACCTCGGCGTGTTCCTCGTGGGCGCGTATCAGGAGATCCTGGGCGACCTGCACAACCTGCTCGGCGACACCCACGCCGTACACGTGAGCCTCAACGAGAACGGCGACGAACACGAGCCGGCCCGCGTCGACCACGTGATCAAGGGCGACACGGTCAACGAAGTGCTGCGCTACGTGCAGTTCGACCCGGAAGAGCTGCTGGGCAAGCTGCGCCGCGACGTCGAAGCCGCCGTGCACGCCGGCCACCTGCAGGACCAGCAGGCCGGACGGCTACTGCGCTTCTACGAAGAAGGCCTGCAAGGCTACACCTACCTGGAAGACCCGAGCGCCGAGTAGCGCTCGACCACTACGGACACTCGCGACGGCGCCAGCACACCTGGCGCCGTCGTCGCGTACGGGAGGGCAACGACCGTTAGGACTCCCGCTGCCCCACTCGCCGGACGATGCACACTGCATGCATGTCACTTGCGGCCACGCTCGCGTCGTGACTCGAGCCGTACAGGACACGAGCGGCTGGTCCGGTGGACCAGCCGCTCGCGATGTTGAACCCGACGTGGAACTACGCGCGGGCGACGGGACGGCGGCGGCCGTCGAGCACGCGCCGCACGGCCTTGTCGAAGCGGTCCTGCAGCGGCTTGCGCACGTCGGGTGCGACGGGCCCGAGGCGCAGCCACGCCGACTGCGCGCTGCGCAGCTCCTGGTCCGCCGCGCGCTGACGCGCCTCTTCGGCCTGCTTGGCCGCGCCGGCGCCCATCGTATTGGCGGCGAGCGCCTCACGCCACTGCTTGGCGAGCAGCTCGGCGGGCGACAGATTCGCGGTGGTCTTCGCCGTGCCGCCGTCGTTCGCCACGAGCGCCTCGACCTTCGCGCACAGTTTCTCCATGCGCTTGGCGGTGACCGCCGGATCGAGCTCGCCGCCGGTAAACGCATCCGGCCAGCGGGTGACGAGCGAGAGCAGCGCCGCGTTCACGCGCTCGGCGAGCGGCGTGAGCACATGCCGCGGCAGTTCCGGCCCCTGCAGCCAGCGCGCCCGCGCCGCCTGCACCTTGTTGTAGAGGTCGTCGGGCATCGCCGCGCCGTCGTCGGGCACGAGCGCCTCGATCTCGGCCACGGCGGTATCGCGATCCACGAACTTCGTCTGGATCTGTTCCTGGTCGCGGTTCTTGAAGCGTTCGAAGAACAGGTCGCAGGCGGCGCGGAAGCGTTCCCACACCTGATCCGACTTGCTCTTCTTCACCGGGCCGACCGACTTCCACTCGACCTGCAGCGCCTTGAGACGCGCCGATGCCTGTTCCCAGCTCGTCGACTGCGCGAGCTGTTCGGCCTCGGCGATGAGCGCTTCCTTCTTCGAGAGGTTCTCGCCCCAGTCCTGCTTGCGCTGCTTCATGTCGGCCTGACGCCGCGTGAAGAAGGCATCGCAGGCCTTGCGGAAGCGTTCCCAGATGGCCTTCTCGCGGCCGCGGGTGACCGGGCCGATGGCCTTCCATTCGGCCTGCAGCGTCTTCATCGCGTCGGCCGTCTTCACCCAGTCGGTCGAGTCGGAGAGCGTTTCGGCGCGGGCGCAGAGCTCTTCCTTCTTCTTGAGGGCGTCCTGCCGTTCGGCGGCCTGCTGCGAGAAGTAGTCCTTGCACTTCTCGTAGACCTGCGACTGCGCGGCCTTGAAGCGCGTCCAGAGCGCTTCGCCCTGTGAGCGCGGCGCCGCCGCCACCGGCTTCCACTTCTCCTGCAACTGGCGCATCTCTTCGGAGGCCTTCGCCGGATCGGTGTCGGCCAGCGGGATGAGGGCTTCCATCTTCCCGCAGAGTTCTTCCTGCACCTGGACGTTCGCCCAGCGCTTCCACTCCTCGGCGTTGCGCAGCTCGTCGAGCCGCGGCTGCACCGCGGCGCGCACGGCCTGCAGCCGCACGGTGAGGTCTTCGCGATCCTGCGGCGTGGGCAGCGGGCCCATCGTGCCCACCGCGAGCTTCACGTCCTTGACGATGGCGTCGGCGTCCTTGAGCGAGATCGTCTCGGCGGCCGCCCGCGCTTCGAGCGCCTGCACGGCGGCCTGCAGCCGCTGCAGGTTCTCCTGCTGCTGCTGCTGCTTGCCCTCGCGCACGGCGGCTTCGCGCGTTTCGAACGCCGCCGCAGCCGTCTGGAAGCGGTCGTTGAGCGCCGCCTCGATGTCGCCCGTGCGCTGAATCGCCTGCCACTTGCGGCGCAGCGCCTGCCACTGGCCACGCACAGCGGCGTAGTCCTGGACGACCAGCGCGTCGATTTCGTCGATGACCGCCGGCGCCTGCGCGCGCAGTTCGCGCGCCTGCTCGGCCTGTTCGCGCCGGCGTTCGGCGGCCTTCACCGCGTCGTCGAAGCGGCGCTGCAGATCGGCGGCCCAGCTCTCGGGCATGGGCGGCAGGGCCTCCCACGCGGCGCGCGCTTCGGCCAGACCCACCTCGAGCCCCTCGATCGGCAGCCCTTCCACGCGCTCACACCACGTCACGCGTTCGGCCTGCTCGCGGCGCAGCGCGGCGGCCGCCTTCGCGGCCTGGGCGCGCGCGGCTTCATCCGCCGCCAGCGCCGACCGCACAGTGTCGGAGAGCGCTTCGAACTCGCTCACGACCGACGGTTCGATATCCGCGTCGGCGTTCAGCTCGACCCACGCCACGCGCGCGGCGGCGTAGCCGTCGCGCACCGCGGTCAGATCGGTGTTCGTCGCGAGCGCCTGCATCTGCTGGCACAGGTCGCGCGCGGTCGCCTGCTCGGCCTCGCGATACTGGGGCGCGGCCGGCGCGACGGCTTCGACCGGCGGCGCCGACATCGCCGCCGCGAGCGCCTTGGCGCGCTTGGCGACGGCCCGCGACTTGGCGCGCTGGGCGATCTGGCCGAGCTGGTCGGCCGTGAGGCCGCTCAGCTTGTCGAAGGCGGCCACGGCCGCGTCGGCGTGTTCGCCGTTGACGGCCACGGCCTCGAGCTCCGCCGCGTCGGTCAGGCGCTCGAGGGCCAGCAGCCGCGTGCTCGCGTCAGCGGCGTGCCGCGCGACGCCGCCGAGCAGGCGGGCATCGGTCAGCTCGGCCACGGCTGCGTGCCGCACCGGCTCGGGCGCGGCCGAGCGGGCGACGCCGGCCAGATCCTTGTGCCGGCCGAGGGCGCTCAGGGCGCGCACCGCGGCGGTGGCGCTGTCGGGCTCGGAGGCCAGCGCGACGAGGCGCTGCACCGCGGCATCCCGCACGCCGGTGTCGCTGTCGTTGCGCGTCACGGCGGCCAGCACGTCGGCATCCGCCAGCCGGCCCACGGCCGCCCGGCGCACGCGCGCATCAGAATCTTCGGAGGCCACCTGAACAAGGACGGCGGTCTCGCTGGCGTCGAGGGCCTGAACGGCCTCGAGACGTACCATCGGATCGCCGTGCTTCCATCGGGCCTGGGGGCGGAGCTTGTCGAGAATACCCATGCGTATAAGTCCGGCCTGTCGCGGTCGCTGTGTCTGGCGCGGAGCTCCCTAGTGTACTTCACGGGTTCCGCTGGCGCGCCCGCCCATTCGTCCAGGCCCCGGATT
>JBIKUN010000196.1:0-6138 GCA_044347565.1 Vicinamibacterales bacterium
CGTCGGCGGCGAAGGCGTTGATGTCGCCTTCCTGGCCGGCGCCCGGGGTCTTGAAGAGTTCGTCCACCATCGTCAGCGCGCCGGCGTGGTGCTGGATCATGCCCTTGAGGAACAGCTCGTCGAAGGCGGGGCCCTTCGCGGCGGCGAGCTCCGCCATCTGTTCGGCCGTGAGCATGCCGGGCATGAAACCTTCGTGCGTGTGGTGCGCGTGTTCCGACGGCACCTCCTGCCCGCGGGCGCGCAGCCACGTGCGCATCATGTCCATCTCGTCGGCCTGCGAGACCGAGATGCGCTGGCCGAGCATCTTCATGTCTTCACGCTGGGTGCGGTCGGCGATGAGCGCCGTCATCTCGATGGCCTGCGCGTGGTGGCCGATCATGCCCTGCATGAACTTCACGTCGGCCGTCGTCGCCTGGACCTTCGAGAGGTCGGTGGCCGCCTCTCGCGAGATGGCGCGATTGGCCTGACCGGGCGCTCCCGGCTGGATGATGGCACTGGTGTCAGCGGCCGAGCGGCAGGCCGGGCCCGCGGCAACGGCAAGGGCGAGCAGAACGACGGCACGTGTCATGGCAGTACCCCAAGGATACACAGGATACCGGCCATGCCGCACGCCCGAGGGCGGCCGGGCCGCCCCACCCCGCCGCCGCTACGGCACGACGTCGAACGTGGTGACGCGGATGGGCGTCAGCAGGTTGAGTGTGCCGGGGGATGCGAGCGCCGACAGCCACTGGTAGCGGCCGAGCGCCGCGCCGGCCGGCAGCGGCAGCCGCAGCAGATCCACGGTCGTGGCCGCGCTGACCGTCGTCGGACGGAAGAGCGGCCGGATGCCCGGCTGCAGCCCCTGCGGCGTGAGCGACCAGTATGCGCCGGCCGGCGTCACGAGCACCACGTAGCCATCGGCCTCGACCGGCACGACGCCAGGCGTGAAGAGCCCGGTCACGTGGAAGAGGTCGCCGGTGCGGAAGCTCGGCGCGTTCGTCGCCGTGGCCAGGTCGAGCACCGTCGCCACGTCCGCCACCGGCAGCACCGGCAGCACCGCATCGGCCGCGCGGTCGCCGGCCAGGCCGAAGAGGTGCAGCGGCTGGCTCGAGGTCATCCGCAGCGCGCAGCCGGCGGCGCAGCTCGTGCCGAAGACCTCGGCGAGACTGCGCACGGCACGCGCGTTGGCCGGCATCGTGAAGCTGAGGGGGCCAACGACCGTGGCGCCGGCAACGAGCGTCAGGCTCACCTGGCTCGGCACGGTGCCTTCGTTCTGCAGGGCGAAGCCGAGCGCGTCGTTGGCGGTGGCCGGGGTGAACCGCACGAGCGCATTCGTCCAGAACCGGCGCGGGAACGCAGGTTCCACGGCGCCCAGCAGCGGATCGACGCTGCGGCCGAGCGGCGCGGTGCGCTGGTAGGAGTAGTAGACGAGCCGCTGCCGCGTGGACGGGATCTCGAGCTCGATCTCCTGGCCGTGCATGTGCACGGTGCTGGCGACGGTCGCGATGATCTGGGTCGTGCCGATCACCTGCACGTTCGACACGGCGGCTTCCTTGAGCCGCACGCGTGTGCCCTGTTCGAAGCCGATGCCGTTGATGACGATGGTGCCACCGGCGGGCACGGTGGCGCTGCCGGGTGTGACGTCGATGACCGACGCCGATCCGGCCGGACCGACGGTGGCCACGCCGGGCTTGAACTCGAAGGTGTAGGGCGTGCCGCCCGGGCCGGTGAACTGCGCGCCGCTCATCGTGAGCGGCGACCGCGTGCCGGGCACGGCGGTGGCGGGCACCCTGAGCGTGGTGGCGAGAATCGGGTATTCGCCGCTCGAGCCGATGTCGCTCGTGGGCGACACCATGCGCAGGCGCAGCGTGGGGCCGCGCATCACGCCCACCGCCGCCGCATCGCCATTCGGGCTGTTGACGGCCAGGCCGAGGAAGTCCTGGTAGTCGGAAAACGACATCCCGCCGCCGCCGGTCTGGATCGGCCGCGGTTCGGTGAGGTCGATCTTGGCCTGCAGGACGCCGCCAGGCGCCACGGTTTCGTCGGGAATGTGCAGCGACAGCGGCTGCGCCCCGGCAAGCGCCGTCGATCCGGCCACGAGACACACCGCCATCAGGGCGACGCGCCACGCCCGGCGCGTTGGTTCGTTCATCCGCATGTCGTGGCTCATTTTCCTGGGGTGCCCGGCGCCATCCGCACGCGGAACCCGGTGGGCCCGGATTCCGCGATCGTGCGGCCCTGCACATCCTTCGCGCTGACCTGCCAGACCAGCGTCTTGGCGGGCAACGCGCGGGCACGCACCTCTGAGGGCACAGGGACGGCCGGGGAGGACGTGGTGACACGCCACAGTTCCGTGCCGTCGACTTCAGACAGCCGCACCTCATACTGCGCCGCGCCCGTCACCGCCGCCCAGACGAGCTGCGAGGGCGCCTCGGCCAACTCACCGGCCGGTGCGGTGATCTCGACGCGCGTCGTGCGGTAGACATCACCGCCGCCAGTGCCGGGGTCGATGCCGCGGCCGGGCGTGACGAGCAGCGCCGCGCCGCCCACGATGACGGCCACCGAGGCGGCCATGAGGGCCCACGACGGCAGGCCCCAGGCGGTGCGGGGGCCGGCGGCGGGTGCGGCCACGACGGGGCGGGCCGCGCCGGGCTGTGCCGCCGCCAGGCGGCGCTTCGTCTGCGCCGCGATCCATTCAACCGCCAGGCCCTCGCCCTCGACCGGTTCGTTGGCTTCGTAGGCCGCGAAGAGCTCGCGTTCGGTCTGGCAGCGGGCGCAGCCGGCCACATGGGCGGCTTCCGCCGCGGTCAGCGTGCCGGCGAAACGTTCGAGCGCCAGGCACGACGGCCCGGGTTCCAGCACCTGTTGCCACACCCGCTCGACCTCGCCGCCATTGGGGGAAATGGGAGTGGTCACAGTCGTCCTCCGCGGGCCGCGATCCGTTTGACCGCGCGCGCGAGCTTGCGTTTGGCACTCACGATGTACGCCTTGGCGCCACTGGTGTTGCCGAGCCCCAGCGTGCGCGTGATCGCGTCGAGCGGCAGCTCGTCGCCGTAGTGCAGGACGAAGACGGCGCGTTCGGTCGCATCGAGCGTCTCGAGCAGCACCTGGTGCGCGAACTGCCCATCGCTCGCGCGGGCGACCCGGGTCTCAGGGTCGTCGTCGGGCGTGGGCACCTCGACGAGCGCGTCCTCGTCGCCTTCGGGGTCACGGGCGTGGCGGCGGAGTTGCGCGAAACACTCGTGCCGCACGATGGTGTAGAGCCAGGTCGAAAACTGCGACTGGCCGCGGAAGTTGTCGAGGTGCCGGTAGGCCTTGATGAAGACGTTCTGGACGACATCGGCCGCGAGTTCGCGGTCGCCGGTGAGGCGGAAACACCAGCGGCTGACGCGGGCGTAGTGCCGTTCGAAGAGTTCGTCGGCCAGAACGCGGCGCTCGTCGGGCGCGGCACGCGAGAGGTCGGCGAGGATGTCCTCGTCGGTTCTGGCTTCAGCCCCCATCCAATCGAGTATAGCGGCCCGGTCATTGGCGTCGTGGAATAGGACAGCGCGCCCCGCCGATCGGGAACAACTTTCTCGGAGCTTCGCGCGGATTTTCTCATCCGGCTCTCATCCCGCTCTCAGGGTGGACTGGTAAGCTCGGGCCGATGCCGTCGCCGCTGGCCGGATTCGTGCTCGCCGGACTGCTCGCGCAGGCCCCGGCCGCGGCCGATCCGGCGCTCGCCGCCGCCGAGGCGCGGGCGGCGGGCGGTGACCTGGCCGGCGCTGCCGGCGACTACCGCCGGCTGCTGGCGGATGGACGCGGTCCGCGGGCGCTCGTGCTCTACCGCCTGGCCGATCTCGAGCGCCGCACCGGCGACCACGCGGCCGCGGCAACCCACGCGATCGAGGCGGCCGAACTGCTGCGGGCCGAAGGTGACCTCGCCAACGCGTCGGAAGCGCTGAATGTGGCGGGCATGGCCGAGACGAATCTCGGGCGTTTCGATGCCGCCATCCTGCGCTTCGCACGCGCGATGGCGCTCTCACGCGAGGCCGGCGACTGGGCCCGGCACGCCGAACAGGTGGGCAACCTCGGCACGGTCTACTTCCCGATCGGCCGCTACGACGAGGCCGCGGCAGCATTCGCCAGCGCCCGCGCCCTGGCCGAGGCGCACAGCGGCGAGCCCTGGGCGCCCAACCGGCGGGCCATCGCGATGGCCAACGAGGCGGCGCTGCTCCAGCGCCTCGGCCGCTATGCCGAGGCGCTCGCCCGCTACCGCGCGATGGTCGGCGCTGGCTCCCCGCTCACGCCGGCGCAGCAGGCGCAGGTGCGCGTGAACCAGGGCGCGCTCTTCCGCCGCCTGGGCGATCCCTACAAGGCGCTCGACGCCTACGATGCCGCCCGCGCCGACTTCGCGGCCGCGCGCGACGCCGCCGGCGAAGCCTCGGTGCTCACGAATCGCGGCATCGCGCTGGCGCTCGATCTGGCGCGCCCCGCTGACGCGGCGGTGAGCTTCAGTGAGGCGCTCGCCATCGCGTCGACGGCCGGACTGCGCCGCGAGGCCCTCCTCGCGCAGCTCTATCGGGGAGAAGCGCTGCTGCGCGATGGGCGGCCCGCCGAGGCGGGCCCCGACTGCGCAGCCGCGCGCGCGCTCGCCGCGGCGCTCGAGACGCGCGAGGAGGAGTGGAAGGCGCTCTTCGGCCTGGGCCGCGTGGCGACGGCCGGCGGAGACGCCGCCGGCGCGCGCGCCGCCTTCGATCGTGCCATCACCATCATCGATGCCTTGCGCGAGCGGCTCGCCGTCCCGGCGACGCGCGCCGAGTTCTTCCAGGACAAACGCGAGGTCTACGACGCGCGCATCAGTGCCGGCCTCGACGCCGACCCGCCGGGCACGACCTTCGCGCTCATCGAACAGAGCCGCGCCCGCGCCTGGCGCGATCGCATGGCCCTCGGCGCCGTGTCGCTCGACGCCGTGCAGGCCACGCTGCCGGCCGGCACGGTGCTGCTCGCCTACTGGACGAGTGCCGACCGCGCCGCCGTCGTGCGCGTCACGCGCGACGAGGCCCGGGTCGTGCCGCTCACGGTCGATCGCGCGCTCGTCGGCGCGCTCGACACGGCGCTGCGCCGGCCCGGCGGCGCGTGGACCCGCGCCGCCGACGCGCTCGGCCGCGCCCTAGTACCGGCGGATCTCGTGCAGGCCGCCACCCACCTCATCGTCGTGCCCGACGGCCCGCTCGGCGCCGTGCCCTTCGACGCGCTGCTCGTCGACGGCGCGCCGCTCGTGGACCGCATGACCGTGAGCGTGCTGCCGACGGCGGCGCTGCGGCAACTGGCGCCACCCGCGACCGATCGCGGATGGCGCGCGCCGTGGGCGCGGCAACTGGCGGCCTTCGGCGATCCGCTGTCCGGCGCCGACACCTGGCAGACCGCCGGCGGCGCACCACGGCTCGCCGGGAGTGCCGCCGAAGTGCGTGCCGTGGCCGCCGCGCTCGGCGGCGCGCATCAGGTGTTCCTCGGCGCGGGTAACCAGAAACGCGCGCTCGTCGAGGCCCTGGCCACGCCGCCGCCGGTGCTGCACCTTGCCACGCACGCCGTCGCCGACCTGGCCGCCGGCGAGCAGTCGCGCCTGCTCTTTTCCCCCGCCACCGCGGACGGCCCGGTCGAATCGCTCTTCCTCCGCGAGGTCTATGCGCTTCCGCTCACCGGGGTGGATCTGGCCGTGCTCAGTGCCTGCGAAACCGAGCGTGGCCCCGACGTGCGCGGCGAAGGTGTGCAGGGATTCAGCCGCGGTCTGCTCGCCGCCGGCGCCCGGCGCGCCGTCACGACGCTCTGGCGCGTGCCCGACGCGCCCACGGCGCTGCTGATGCAGCGGTTCTACCAGGGCGTGCAGACCGGTCTGCCGCTCGACGAGGCGCTCGCGCAGGCGAAACGCGCGCTCAGGGACAACGCCGCGTTCGCCCATCCGCACTACTGGGCGGCGTTCGTGCTCACCGGACCGGCCGACGCGCTGCCGCGGGCGCTGCGCTGGCGCGACGTGGCGGGCGTGGCGCTCATCGCGATGGGGACGCTCGCCGCGCTGCTCGCCTGGCGCACGCGCCGCCGCGCCATGGCGGCGCGCTAGACGAGTTCGCGCAGCTGCAGGATGTTGCCTTCGGGATCGTGCGCGTTGCGCACGCGGAA
>JBIKUN010000197.1:0-6106 GCA_044347565.1 Vicinamibacterales bacterium
GTCGACGCGGGGGCGGACGTCAACGGTCTCGTGCCGGTCGCGCGCACCGTACGGCCGATGCTCGTCGCCGATGGCGTGCCGCCGGGCACCTATCTCGTTCGCGTGCGCGCGCTGAACGCTGCCGGCGCCAGCGCCAGCGGCCCCACCGTCACGGTCATCGTGCCGTGAGACGCCGGGCGCCGACGCGCGCGACCTGATATCGTGCGGACTCCCGCGTGATGCCCCCTCATCGCATCGCCATACTGCTGTTCGTGTGTCTCTCGGTCTCTCTCATCGGGTGGAGCACGCAGCGGAGCTTCGCCCGTCAGGGTGATGGCTGGGAGTACCTGGCGATGACCGAGGCGTGGCTGCGCCACGGCTCTCCGGAGGTGCGGGCCTCCGATCTCGAGGCGATGTTCACGAGCATCGACCGCTCGAGTCCGGCCGCGCCCGGGGCACCGACGGCGCAGGTGGCGTATGCGGCGCAACTGCCTCACGGTTTCGCCACCGCGGCCGACGGTTCGATGCACGCGCGGCATTTCTGGATGTATCCGCTGCTCGCGGTCCCCGCGAAGTTCGCCTTGCGACTGACAGGCGGTCGCGAGTTCAACGCGCTCGTCGTCACGAACGCGTGGCTGTTCGCGGCGGCGGTAGGTGTCGCGTTGGCGGCGGCGCCTGGTCCATTGAGTCAGCGTCTGGCCTTCGTGCTGCTGGCCACGGTCACGCCAGTCCTCTGGTACCTCACGTTCACGGGCGTGGAGGTGTTCTCGTGGGCGCTTGCGGTTGTCGCCCTCGTCGCGGTCGAACGCCGGTGGTACTGGCAAAGCGCGCTCGCCGCCGCCCTCGCCGCCACACAGAACCCGCCGATGGTGCTCCTGGCCCTCGTGCCCGTGCTGTTGCCGGCACACCGGCGGGAGTTCTGGCCGGCGGGCGCCGCCCTGGCCGCCGCGTCGGTGGCGCTGCTGCCGGTGGCCGACACCTGGTGGCACTTCGGCGAACCCACGCTCATCGCGGCGACCCTCGACGCGGGGCGCATCTCGGCCGGGCGCACCTGGAGCCTGCTCGCGGATCTGAACGCGGGTCTGCTGCCGTATGCGCCCGTGCTGCTCGTGGCCGCGCCGTGGAGCGCTTGGCGTCTCGCGCGCCGGGGCGATCTTGCGGCGCTGCTGCTTGTCGTCGCCGTCGCCGGCATGCTGCTCGGCATGCAGACGCAGATCAACTGGAACACCGACGGCCGCGGCGTGCGCCGATACCTCATCTGGGTGTTGCCGGCGCTGGCGTGGCTCGTGGCGAGGGCCTGGCACGACCGTGTGCTCGCGCGATGGGTGACCGCGGCGGTCATCACCTCCGGCGCCGTGCTCCTGCTGGACCCGCCGTCAGACATGAACTGGCTGGAGCACCGGCCGCTTGCGCGGTGGGTGATGCGGGAATGGCCGGCGCTCTACAATCCCGACTTCGAGGTGTTCACCGAACGATCGGCCCACGGCGAAGCGCCGCCGGAGTGGCTGCTCGATGGTGTGCGCCGCGACGGCTGGATTCTCGGGTTGCCGGTGGCGCATGGACGCGCCAGCGGGGAAGTGACGAAGTTGCTCGTGCACCGCGACAGCGCCGCGGAGTTGACCCGGCGTTTCCGCATCGATCCGGCCTATCTGGCGGAACTGCGGCGGCGCGCCGAGGCGGCGACGACTCCTGTGTATGTGGAGCCGCCGCCCGCGGCGGTCTGGGCTGCGGCCGGGTCGGTCGACGGTCGCTATCGGCCCTATAGTGGCCCGCCCACGGCGCCGTAAGCGCCATCAGCGCTGGGTCGCCGGGCGTTCGAGCACGCAGGTGGACTGACCGAGCGACTGCGGCGCGGGTTCTCCGGGCGTCTCGATCACGCGCGCGTCTCCCGCATACCAACGTCGCACGATCCATCCGGCCATCGTCGCCAGCGTCTCCATCATCTCGACCGTTGTCGTGACATTGCGCACCGAGGCCCAGCGCGCTGCGTGATCCCGGCTCGCCGATTCGAGGAAGATGTCGCGCGCGGCCTCGAGCGACAGCGGCAGGCACGAGAACAGGAACCGCCCGCCCGGACGCACGACACGACGCGCGCTCACGAGTTAGCGATACGTGTCTTCGTGCTCCATGTGCGTGAAGACCGAGAACGCACACATCACGTCCACGCTCGCGTCCGCGAGGTCGAACACCTCGCTGCGCTGCTGCTGCCAGGTGACCCGGCACGGCGGCGACGGGTGCCGCGTCTCGATGAGCGCGCGCGCGTGGTCGAGCATCGACGCCGCGATGTCGATGCCCACGTAGTGCCCGCCGGCAAGCGTGGGAATGACGTGCACGGCCAGCCGGCCGGTACCGCAGCCCAGATCCACGAGCGTGTCGGTGGGCCGCAGCTGCTCCATGCGCAGCAGCCCGAGTTCCTTGCGGCCGATGAGGTCGAAGTCGCCGGCACCGATCGACGAGCCCGGCGCCATCACGCGGCCCTGCGCGTCGTAGAGCCGCTCGTAGACGTTGCCGCCGGCCGCCGCGTCGTTCGTCGCGAGCGCGCGCTGCAGTTCGGCGCGCACCCGCCGCGGCAACACGCGCACCGCGCCCGCCGTCAGCCGCCGTGCCCGGTCAATCGCGCGCCTGGCCACCGGGGGGAGGATCCGCCGCGTCGGCTTACGCCTTCGCGATGACCTCGCGCCCGCCCATGAAGGGGCGCAGCGCGGCAGGAATCACGACCGAGCCGTCTTTCTGCTGGTAGTTCTCGAGCACGGCGATGAGCGTGCGGCCCACGGCGAGCCCCGAGCCGTTGAGCGTGTGCACGTACTCGGCCTTGCCCGTGCCGTTCGGCCGGTACTTGATGTTCGCCCGGCGCGCCTGGAACGACTCGCAGTTCGAGCACGACGAGATTTCGCGGTAGGTCTTCTGGCTCGGCAGCCACACTTCGATGTCGTAGGTCTTGGCCGACGAGAAGCCCATGTCGCCCGTGCAGAGCGCCATCGTGCGATAGGGCAGTTCCAGCCGCTTCAGCACTTCCTCCGCGTTCGCGGTGAGGGCTTCGAGTTCGTCGTACGACTGCTCGGCCGTCGTGAACTTTACGAGTTCGACCTTGTCGAACTGGTGCTGGCGGATGAGCCCGCGCACGTCGGCGCCGTAGGAACCGGCTTCGCTGCGGAAACACGGCGTGTAGGACGTGTAGCGCAGCGGCAGCGTGCGGCCGTCGAGGATCTCGCCGCGATAGAGGTTCGTGACCGGTACTTCGGCGGTGGGGATGAGATACAGGTCCCATTCGCCGCCGATCTTGAAGAGGTCCTGCTCGAACTTCGGCAGCTGCCCGGTACCGTACATGCTGGCGCTGTTCACGAGGAACGGCGGCTCGATCTCGGTGTAGCCGTGTTCGCCCGAGTGGAGCGAGAGCATGAAGTTGATGAGCGCGCGTTCGAGCTGCGCGCCGGCGCCCATCAGCACGGCGAAACGGGCGCGGGCGATCTTGGTGGCGCGTTCGAAGTCGATGATGCCGAGGGCGGGGCCCAGATCCCAGTGCGCCTGCGGTTCGAAGTCGAACTCGCGCGGCGTGCCCCACGTGCGCACGACCACGTTGTCAGCGGCGCTCTTGCCCACGGGCACGGACGCATGCGGCAGGTTGGGCAGCGCCGTCAGGATCTTCGTGCGGTCGGCTTCGAGGCGCTCGAGCCCGGCTTCGAGCTCCTTCACCCGGGCGCCGCGCGCCTTGTTCGCCTCGAAGAGATGCGAGGCATCGAGGCCCTGCTTCTTCGCCTGCGCCACCTCGGCGGCGGCCGCGTTCTGCTCGCGCTTCAGGCCTTCGATGTCGGGGATGAGACGGCGGCGTTCGGTGTCGAGGCCGGCAAGCTGCTCGAGCTCGGCATTCGCGTCGAGGCCACGACTGGCATAGCCTGCACGCACTGTCTCAGGATTGTCGCGGACGAAGGCGGGATCCAGCATGAGGAGAAGACTCTGCTGTGTATCCTATTACGAATGTCCTCGACGATCCGTAAGGCCGTGTTCCCCGCTGCCGGTCTCGGCACGCGGTTCCTGCCCGCCACCAAGGTCCAGCCGAAAGAGATGCTCACGCTGGTCGACAAGCCGATCATCCAGTACGGCGTCGAAGAAGCGGTGGAGTCGGGCCTCACCGACATCATCATCATCTCGAGCCGGGGCAAGAGCGTCATCGAAGACCACTTCGACGTCTCGATCGAGCTCGAAGCGCACCTGCTCTCGAAGGGGAAGCACGCCCTGCTCGAGGAAGTGCGGAAGGTGTCGAGCCTCATCACGGTGTCGTCGGTGCGGCAGGGCCAGCCGCTCGGACTCGGGCATGCCGTGCTGATGGCGCGCGGCCTCGTGGGCGACGAGCCGTTTGCCGTGGTGCTCGGCGACGACATCTTCGATGCCACGCCGCCGGCGCTGAAGCAGATGATCGATGTCTTCGACAAGGTGCAGAGCCCGGTCATCGCGGTGGAGCGAGTGCCCGAGGCGGACGTGTCGAGTTACGGCATCCTCGCCGTGGAGCCGGCGCCGCAGTTCGGCAAGGGCGTGCACCGCATCCTTGACATGGTCGAGAAGCCGCCGCGCGACCAGGCGCCATCGAACCTCGCCATCATCGGCCGCTACCTGCTCACGCCGGATATCTTCCCCGCGCTCGAGGCCACCAAGTCCGACAAGTCGGGCGAGATCCAGCTCACGAACGGCATGCGCGAGTTGCTGAAGACGCGGCCGTTCTACGCGCTCGAAGTGGACGGCGTGCGCCACGATGCCGGCAACAAGCTCGGCTTCCTCAAGGCCACGGCGTACTTCGGTCTGAAGCGCCCGGACGTGTCCGAGGGCTTCACGCAGTATCTGAAAACGCTGGGCTTCGAGAAGCGGTAGGGCGCGGCCGCCGTGCCGCGCGGCGCCTACTCGCTCTTGCTGGCGGCGGGTTTCGCGCTCGAGGTCTCGCTCGCCGAGCTCTTCGTGTCGGCGCTGCCGCTGTCGCTCTTCGCGGCGCTGTCGCCGCCGCTCGACGTGGCGCCACTGTCGGCCTTGCCGGCCTTGGTGTTGGCGCTCTCGGACTTGCTGCCGGTGCCGCGGCCGTAGTCGGTCAGGTAGAACCCGCTGCCCTTGAACTGAATCGCGGGCGACGACAGCAGCTTCTGCACGGCCCCGCCGCACTTCGGGCAGACCGAGATGGGGGCGTCGGAGAACTTCTGGATGACCTCGAATCTGTGCGCGCAGGACTCGCACTCGTATTCGTAGAGCGGCATGTGAATTACTCCAGGACGTCGCCGGCGTGACCGCCGAGCATCAGCGCGCGTAACGCCCAGAACGGGGCGGAGCCCTGGCTCAGGAAGGCGTCGTGGAAGGCGCGCAACGAGGGCTTGCCGCCCTGCTGGTCCTGCCAGTCCTGCCTGAGCTTCAGCAGCATGAGCTTGCCGGCGGCGTAGACGACGTAACTCGGGTCGAACGTTCCGCGCTCGGCCTCGCGCCGGGCGTGGGATTCCTCCACGTACGCCTCGTTCTGAAAGAAGCGTACGCCCTGCTCGACCGACCAGTCATCGGCGTGCAGCTTGATGCCCACGATGAGGCGCGCCAGGCGCACGAGCGACTCTGCGAGCTGCCCGAGGTGGACGGTGCCGTCGCCCTTGGCGAAGCCGGCTTCCATCATCATCTGCTCGGCGTAGTGCGCCCAGCCTTCGATATAGGAGGCCGGGGCGAGGAGCGTCGAGCGGCGCACCTTGGATTCGACGGCGCGCAGGTGCTGGAAGTGCAGGAAGTGGCCGGGGAACACCTCGTGCATCGAGATGCTCCACAGCGTGGGCAGGTTCAGGCCGCGCAGGTGCTCGAGCTGTTTCGCCTCGGGCCACGAGCGCGGCGCGTCGGTGAGGTAGTAGGTCGAGCGCGTCTGGCGCGTTTCGAACGGCCCCGGCATCCACATGCTGGCGGTGGACCAGCGCAGGAACTCGGGCGACGCCGCCACGTGCACCTGGTCGCCGTTCGGCACGGCAACGACGCCGCTGCGTTCGAGGAAGGTGCGCAGCTCGTTGACCTGCTCGCGCACGGTGGCAATGAGGGTGCCGGGCGCCGGGTGGGCGTCCTTGGCCTTCTGCCAGGCGTCGAGCGGTTCCTTGAACCCGAGCTTGCCGGCGACGGTGCG
>JBIKUN010000128.1:0-12786 GCA_044347565.1 Vicinamibacterales bacterium
TTCAGGTAGCTCTCGCTCGACCGGGCACCGCCGATGCAGACGTCCTCGTCGGCGAAACGCACGTGCAGCGAGTTCTCGTCGGCCTCGGAATAGACGGCCACGGTCTTGATGCCGAGTTCACGGCACGCGAAGATGATGCGCAGCGCGATCTCGCCGCGGTTGGCGACCAGGATCTTCTTGAACACTCGCGAACCTCCGCCGGAGACCGCCACAAGGCTGCGGTCCGCTCGGCTCAGTGTTGTCTGACCCACGCGGCGCGTGGGCGCGACATCACCCGGCCAGGGACTGGTGCCGGGTGCTGTCGACTGTCACCCCCGCAGCCGGATGGCGAAGATGCGCTCGCCGTACTGCACCGGCTGGCCGTTCTCCACGTAAATGTTGGTGATCTCGCCCTCGTACTCCGAGTCGATCTCGTTCATGAGCTTCATCGCCTCGATGATGCAGAGGACCTGGCCCTTCTTCACCGTGTCGCCGACGTTCACGAACGACGCGGCGCCGGGTTCAGCCGAGCGGTAGAACGTGCCGACGATCGGCGACTTGACGATGGCCAGCTGGGCGCCGTCCTCGACGACCGCGGCAACAGGGGCCGGGGCGGCCGGGGCGACGGCCACGGGCGCGGCCGCGACCGGCGCCTGGGCCGGCATGACGTGCGTGACGATGTGCGGCCCCCCGCGCTTCACGCGCAGCTTGAAGCCGCCGTCCTCGAGTTCGAATTCCGCGAGGTCGTGGGCCTGGACGAGGTCGAGCAGTTCCTTGATGGCGTCAGAGTTCATGGGCCTCGGCATCCGGCGGCGCGCCCGTGAGGCGCTCGACGCCGGAGGTTGTGACGACGACGTCGTCTTCGATGCGGACACCGCCCCGCCCGGCCACATAGACGCCGGGTTCGACGGTGAAGACCATCCCGGCGGCGATCGGACCATCGTGGTCGCCGCGCGGGCCAATCATGGGCCGTTCGTGCACGTCCAGCCCCAGGCCGTGCCCGGTGCCGTGGACGAAGGCGTCGGCCAGTCCGTGCCGCGCCAGCGCGGCGCGGGCAGCACCGTCGATGGCCGACGGCAGGACGCCGGGAGCGGCGGCGGCAATCGCGGCCTGCTGGGCCTCGGCAACGGCGCCGAGCCAGGAGCGTTCGGCCGCGGGCACGCGGCCCACGGCGACCGTGCGGGTCATGTCCACGGCGTAGCCGTCGAGCACCCCGCCGAAGTCGACCACCACGAGCTCTCCTGCCGCGATGCGGCGGTCGGAGGCGCGGTGATGCGGGCGGGCGCCATTCGGGCCCGAGGCGACGATGGTCTCGAACGCGGGACGTTCGAACCCGGCGCCGTGGAGCGCCAGCTCGACCTGCCAGGAGACTTCGCGCTCGGTTCGACCCTCGGACACCTCAGGGAGTATACACGCGGCCACTTCTGCCAGCCGTCCGCCGGCCTCGCGCAGCCGGCCGAGCTCCCACGCGTCCTTGATCGCGCGGAATCGTTCGATGAATCCGCTGGTTTCGCCCAGCTCGCACGAGGCGAGCGCAGGGTCGCGGCGCAGGGCCGCGAGGCGGGCCACCGTCAGGTGATCGGCCTCGATCCCGAGGCGCCGGAGGCCCAGTGTGGACATGAGCGCGGCCACGGTGCCCTCGTAGCTCTGCCCGACGGGCACCGCGCTCACGGTGACCGCGGGCAGGTCACGCGCGGCGTCTTCGAACTGGCGGAGGTAGCGCTGGTCGGCGACGACCACGACCTGGTCGGCCGTGACGACCGCCATGCCGGCCGATGCCGCCACCCCCGTCAGATAGCACAGATTGACCGGGTTCGTGACCAGTAACCCGTCCAGGCCAGCGGGCACCGTGCCATTCCGTGCAGCGACAAGGCGTGCAGTAAGGGCGTCCGGGGGTGGGGGCATCAGCGCGTAGAAGAACAGTAGAAGAGCCGGCGCGAACGCCGGCTATTCGGCGGACTTGTCGTGCAGGGTGTTCAGCCAGTTCTCGAGGTCGCCGAGTACGTCCTCGGTCGCCGCCGTCGGCACGGACGCTGGCCCGGCGGTGGCCGGCGGCGCCCCATCGGCTGCCACCGCCATGTGCTGTGGAGGCAACGGCTCCACCGCCTGCTCGACCACGAGCAGCGGCACCGAGTCTTCGACGAACGGAGTGGCCTCCTCGGCCGGCGGCCAGTCTGCGAGCTCCAGCCCGGCGGCCATCGTGTCGTAGACCATGTCCGCGGCGCTCTGCACCACGGCCGGAGGCGTCGCCACCGGCGCCGTGTCGTGCGCGCGAAGTTCGGCCTCGAGCGCGGCAAACGGATTGGGGCCGAGATCGACCACATCCGGCAGTTCGATCGCCGGGGTGGCGCGGCCAGCAACGGCGGCTTCGAGCTGGGGCGGCGCGGCCGGCGACCCGAGCGCCGCGACCAGCCGCTCAAAGTCGAACGGCGCCGTTGAGTCTTCGGCCGCATGGCGTACCGGCGCCGCGCTCTGCGGCGCCAACGGCACGCGCTCGGCCGCCGAGAGCAGTTCCTGGTGCGCTTCCTCGAACGACAGACCACCCGGCGGGCCCGACTGCGCGACGCCGATCTGCCGCGAGAGCTGCTGGACGATCTCTTCGATTTCGGGGTCGTGGCGCGCGAGCGCCAGCGCCCGCTGGTAGTACGACAGCGCTTCGACGGTTTGACCGTCGCGGTGGAAAATCTCGGCGAGGCCGCGCACCGCGGCCAGGTTCTCGGGCGCCTCGGCAACCACGAACTCGAACTCGCCGCGCGCCTCGGACAATTGGCCGAGGTCGAGCAGCGCGCGCCCGAGCGTCACCCGCGCCGAGAGATACCCAGGATGGCGGACCAGGCCGTCGCGGCAGATGCGGACGGCTTCGTCCGTCTGCCCCGAGCGGCGGTACTCCTCCGCGAGCTGCGCGAAGGCGATCGACGCCGGGTCGTTCTGGACCCGGCGCCGGAGTTCATCGATACGGGACGGTGACACGTGAGGCCTACGGAACCTTGATCTTGACCGGCTTGGTCACGACGCCCACGCCCGAGGGCGAGAACGTATCGTCGCTCACCGTCAGGGTGACATTGAAGGTCGCCTCGTCACCGGTCACGGCGCCAGGCGGGATGAGATCGATGTCGTAGCGTTTGGCGACCGTGAGACCGCTGCCGCCACGCCCGGTGCCGAAGTCCCAATCGAAAGAGACAAGCCTGAAGCCAGGCGCCGCCGTGGACGCCGCGGCGTTGAAGAACACCTGCTGACCGAAGCGCGGCTCGGCCGGCGAGAAGGTGAACTCCGCCTTGGGTGCGGGTGTCGCCGAGACGGTGACGCTCTGCGAGGTCGTCGCCGAGAGGCCGCGGTCGTCGGTCACGGTCAGACGGACCGTGTATGAGGCGGCCGAGCGGTACTCGTGGGTCGTCACCATGCCGGTGCCCGACGACCCATCGCCGAAGTCCCACGCGTACGTGCAGCGCACGCCGCAGGGCGCGCCTTCGTCCCGCGTGGCCGAGGCATCGAACCTCACCGGCCGGAAGGTCGTGACCGGCGTTGGCGACACGACGAACGATGCCACTGGCGCGCCGTTCGGTGGAATGATGGTCGTCGTGCCGGGCGGCACCAGGCGAATCTCGACGCTGCGGGGGGTGGCGCCAGCGTAGTCGCCACTCATCGGCGTCACGAGCAGCGTGACGATCGTGAAGGTGTCGACCGGTTCACGCAGTGCCGGTGGCGCGGTGTACACGAGACGGGCAATGCCGTCGTCGCCAGAGACGACCGTCCGAGCCGACAGCCGGCCGTAGTCGGCCAGCACCCCGCCGGCCGTGATCTCGACGCGCATCGACACGCCGCGCGCCGGCCGCCCGTCGGGACCGCGGGCCACGATCTGCACCTGTGACGGCGAGGAGCCGTCCTGGCTGAGAATGTCGGGCGTCGCGCTGACCTGCAGCGACAGGCCGAACTCCGACGGCCCTGAGAGCGCCGGCGCTTCGGTCTTCTTGACGGTGCAGCCGCCAAGGACGACGGTGGCGGCGAGCGCAACCAGCGTCGAGAGGGTGCGAATCTTGGGGAACGTCACGGCTCGAGTCCTTTCCTGCCTACCGCGGATCGCCGAAGTCGCCGAAGTTGACCGACATGGTGGCCGTGGCCACGACGTCGTTGCCCGCCTGGTCCTTGCCATAGAAAGTGAGCTCGGCAACGGTGGAGATCAGCTGGGCGCCGCCGTTGTTCGCCATGTTGCGAAGCGGCGGTTCCTGCTTCGCCTGATGACGCACCACGGCAAACGTGCCAGAGGCGGTGCCGGCAGGCGGCACGGTGAACGTGAGACCGCCGTCGAAGGCATACGGCACGTCGACGCCCTGCGTGTTGCGGCCGTCGGATCGCTTGAACACGACGCGGTACTGCGACAACGTGACAGCATTGAGGGTCGATGGCGTCGTGGGCGCAGCCGAGGGCCCCGGGTCCTTCAGGCTGACCCGAAATTCGACGCGGCCGAGGTCAGCGAAAATGGTCGGCACGAGGTTGTCTTTGTCGTCCCTGACGAGGGTCAGGACGTCGGAGAACAGCGTGCTGCCGAACAAGTCGGGTTGGGCGCCGCTCGCGGCTTCGAGACGCACGACCTGCAGGTAAGCCGGAGAGCGGCCGGTGCGCGCGACTTCGCCGCACGCGCCGGTGACCAGAGCCGAGGCTGCCAGCAGCAGCGCGGCGATCCGATGATGCACACTCAAGACTCGCATGATGTCCTCGCAGAAGTGTCGCCTGGCCGATCAGCCCTTGGTGATGCGCGGCGTGATGAAGATGAGGAGTTCGCGGCTTTCGTCGCTCATTTCATCGCGCTTGAACAGCCAGCCGAGCAGCGGCACACGCGACAGGAGCGGCGTGCGACCCTGCACCGACTGTTCGCGGCTCAGATAGATGCCGCCGATGACGGTGGTCTCGCCGTCGGCCACGAGCACCGTGGTGACGGCGCGCTGCGTATCGATGGGCGGGATTTCGTTGATGGCGCGGCTGTAGTCGGGCGCCGCGTTCTCGAGGTTGACGCGCATGATGACGGTGTTCGAGGCCGTGATCTGCGGCGTGACCTTCAGCGTGAGCGCGGCGTCCTTGAACGTCACCGTCACGGTGTTGTTGGCCACGGTCTGAATCGGAATCTGCACGCCCTGCGTGATCTCGGCTTCGACGTTGTTCTGCGTGGAGACACGCGGCGTGGAGAGCAGACGACCCTGGCCGGAACGTTCAAGAGCGCTCAGCGCCACATCGAGGTTGACGGCGCCGTTGATCGAGCCGAGGGCGAGGCCAAGGGCGCTCGTCGCGTTGGCCACACCGAGGTTCACGCCGTTCGGCGCACCGTTGGGCCCCTGCGGGCCGGCGCCGGTGCGCCCGGTGATGCTGCCGTTATTCGGAAAGGCCAGCGGCGTCGTGTTGCCGAGGTCGGGCGCGACACGGCCGCTGACGCCCCACTGCACGCCGAGGTTGCGAGCGAAGTCGCGCGTGGTCTGCACGATACGCGCTTCGATCTCCACCTGCGGCTGCGGCAGGTCGAGCGCCGTCAGCAGGGCGTCGGCCGCAGCGAGGCGGGCCGGAAGGTCGCGGATGATGACGGTGTTGGTGCGCGGGTCGACCTGCACTTCACCGCGCGTCGAGAGCGCGCTGCGCGTCAGGATGCCGATGAGGTCGCCGCCTTTGGCATAGCTCAGCGGACGCGTGAGTACCCGCAGTTCGCCTGCGAGCGCCTGCTCGTCAGCGAGCTTGCGGCGCTGCACTTCCTCATCGGCGAGCACCGCCAGCGGCGCGATGCGCACGATGGTGCCGTCGACGAAGTAGCCGAGCTTGTTCGACTTGAGGATGATGTCGAGTGCCTGGTCCCACGGTACGTCGCGCAGCGCCACGTCGACGGTGCCATTGATACTCGGGTCGATGACCACGTTCAGGCCGCTGATTTCGGAAAACGTCCGCAGCACGGCCCGGAGGTCGGCACCCTGGAAGTCAAGAGACACGGCATGTCCTGTGAAGCGCGGAGGAGCGGGCGCCGCCGATTGGTCCTGCGCGGCTGGGGGCGGGCCGGGTATTGCGGGCACCGACGCCGCCGGCATGTCGGCGGCGGGCGTCACGACCTCGTCGGCTGCTGGCACGGCAGTGGCCGTGGCCACCGGGGCGGGCCCGGCGAAGGCAGGCGCTGGGGAACCGGCCGCCGCGAACACGACACGCACTTCGTCGGACTCGGCTCCGGCAGCTTCCACCCGATACTCAAGCCTGCGCTTGAGGTCGACGACGACGCGGGTGATGAGCGGCTCGAGGCTGTTGGTCGCGACACGAACGCGCGTGACGTCGGCCTGATTGACGCCCACCACGGCGGGCACGGCCCGGCCCGCGGCGACGCCTGCAAAATCGAGCAGGACGCGCGGTGGCATGTCCTGAACCTCTTCCACCGTCGTGGCCTTGAGCGGCCCGTTGCCCACGATGGTCACCGTGACCTCGTCACCCGATCGTGACGCGCGCACGGCGCGCAGCTCGGTGGCGGCGGCACGCGCCACGACGGCAGACGCCATGGATGCGGCCGGTGCCTGCCGGTCGACTTCGACCATGATGATGTTGCGGCTCGTGCGCACCCGGTGCGCGACGGCGCGGTCGAGCGTCACGCGCACGCGCGCCAGCGGTGTGCCGTCGGCGGCCCGGCTCTCCTCGACACGCACGCCGCCGAGCGGCGACGCACTGCGGCCCGTGGACGGCGGCGACACGCCAGCCGCTCGCACGTTCCGCAGGTCGACCAGCACGGTCAGCGGATCGGGCTGCGATGTGACGTAGGCGACCGGCTCGGTCGCCTCGATCACCACCGCGCTCACGCGCCCGTCGTCGCGTGTCGAGACCGCGCGCAACGCCGGAGCCGCCGCCGATCCGCCCGATGCGGCACGAACGGTGACCATGTGTCCCGCCAGGGCAGTGACACACGCCACGAGCGCAACATGTGGAGCTATTCGCCGGAGCATCATTTGCCATCTCCCTGAGCGCGGAGGGACTTCCGCACTTCACGCTGCTTCTCGAGAGACAGCGGGTCACTGACCTGCTGCAGAATCACGACCTCCCGGAGAGTAATCGACTGCACCGTGCCGTCAGCCAGCTGGCTTCCAGCGCGCACACTGTAGGTCTGGCCGCTACCGGGTCCGGACACCATCGCCACGTAGTGGCCGTTCGAGAGCAGGATGCCGCGCACCGTGAGCTCGTCCACCAGGATGCCGGCGGCGCCGCGCCGGCCGATCGCCTTCGGGTCAAGCACTGGACCGCTCTCTTTGCGGGTGAGCAGCATGAACGGATCACGGCGGCCGGCGCTGGCGTAGGCGTAGTCGGCAGGCGGGGACGGCAGGCTGTCGCCCGGCGCAAGCGCCTGCGCGGCGGCCGCCGCGGGGGCGAGCGACCACACCAGAGCGAGGAAGGACAGGAGGCGTGTCATTCGGTCTTCTTCGCGGGCCCGGCGGCCGGCGCTCCAGGTTTCGGGGTCGCGGTCTGGTCGTTCAGGACGAATGTCATCGCCGTGCAGGTCACGCGCACCGTCACGCCGGAACGCGGCTGGGGCACCGTCGTGATCTCCATCGAACCCACGTTGATGATCCGGGGCAGCTTGCTGACTTTGTCGAGGAATTCGCCGACGCTGTGGTAGGCGCCTTCGACCTCAAGCTCGATCGGCCACTCGGCGTGCAGTTCCCTGGTGGCAATCGCCCGCGGACGGAAGTGGCGGATGGTGAGGTTCGACTGCGACGCCAGCGTCTGCAGGCGGCGCAGCAGCTCGGCGACATCCTTCTCTTCCGGCAGGATAGCCTTGAGACTGTCGAGCCGGGCTTCGAGGTCGCCGACCTCGGCGCGGAATTCCGCCAGCTTGCGTGCTGTCTCCATGCCCTTGCCAATGCGGCCACGGACGGCGGCGAGTTCCGCCCTGCGGACGTCGAGGTCGGCCTTCGCCTGCTGCTCGTAGAAGTAGTAGTAGGCGCCCACTATGAGCGCGCCGATGAACGTGAAGACGAGAAGCTGGCCCCACCAGGGCAGCTTGTTCATCTGGAGACTAGCCACGGGCGCCCCCCTTCGCGGCCGGCGCCGCCCCGGGCGCCGCTGGAGGTGCCGCCGGTTTCAGTCCCGACATCTGGAACCCGGCCTTGACCATGAACTTGATGAGTTCCGGCGAGGTCGGCGTGGCCGCCACCACCTCGCTGTTGATGATCTCGACCGGCCGCGCGAAGTAGCGCGAATGTTCGAGGGCGCCGATGAAGTCCGAGAGCGCCGTGAGCGACATGCAGTTGCCCTCGATCGTGAGGTCGTAGCCGGTCTGCGTCATCTTCGTGAGCCACACCATGTCGGGCAGGCTGCGGCTGACCTGATCGAGAATGTGCACTGGTGCCGTCTGTCCCCGACGGAGCTCCTCGATGAGCGAGACGCGCTGTTCGAGGCGCCCGCGCCGAGCCTCGAATTCGCGTACTTCCGAGATCACCTGGATCATGCGCTGCTCTTCGATCCGGGCGGCGTCGATGTCACGTTCGACCTGCTGCGCCTGCTGAGCGAGCGACCAGTAGCTCCAGCCGGCATAGGCCGCCGCCAGCAGCAGAATCAGGCTGCCGCCGAGGGCGATCTTCTTGCCGTCGTCGAGCCGGAAGCGGCTCTGGCCGGCGTCGACCGGCCGCTTCTCGGCAACAAGGTTGATGCGAATCACCGGTCACCATCCCTGCGGAGCGCGAGGCCCAGGGCCACCGCGCACACCGGCGCGTAGTCGGCGGCGTTGCCGCCCCGCAGCGCGGCCGGCTCGATCGGCACGTTCCGAAACGGATTGAACCGTTCGACGTCCGTGCCCAGGCGCTCGCGTAGCGCCGCGTCGAAACCGTCGACCATCGACACGCCGCCGCTCACGATGATGCGGTCGATGCGGTCGCTGGCCGAGGTGGCCTTGAAGAAGTCGAACGTCTTCTCGATCTCGAGGAGGACGTTCTCCATCACGGCGTTCAGCACCGGCCGGACGTCTTCGGGACGCACGCCGTCGACTGGCAGGCCGCGCTTGGCGTCTTCGGCGCCGTCGAATTGCAGGCCAAGTTGCTTCTGCACCGCCTCGGTGAAGGCGTCGCCGCCGAGGCCGAGGTCGCGCGTGAAGAGTGACGTGCCGCCCGTGACGAGATTGATGTTGATCGCGCTGGCCCCGGCGTTCACGAGCGCCACGATCTTGTGCGCGTCTTCCGCGTAATTCGCCTCGAAGGCGTTCTGGATCGCGAAGGCGTCGACGTCGACCACGACCGTCTTCTTTCCGACGGCGCTCACGACGCCGGTGTAGTCAGCGATCTTGTCCTTCTTGGCGGCGACGAGCAGGACGTCCATGGTGCCCTGCCGCTCGGAGGCGGGCGTCAGGATCTGGTAGTCGAGGTTCACGTCCTGGATGTCGAACGGGATGTACTGCTCGGCCTCCCACTGAATCGAGTCCGCCAGGTCGGCCTCGCTCATCACCGGCAGGCTGATCTTCTTGACGATGACGGAGCTGCCCGACAGCGACGCCACGACGTCATTCGCCCTGAAGCGGGCGGTCCCGAGCAGGCGCCGGACCGCATCGGTCACCGCACCGGCGTCGATGATGGCGCCATCGACGATGCTGTCGGGCGGCACCGGCTCGACGCCGATGGCCGTCACTTTGAAGCCCCGTCCCGACTTCTTGAGTTCGATCGCCTTGACGGCACTCGACCCGATATCGAGCCCGACCACCGGCTTCCTTCTGTTGAACAGCACTACGACGCCTTCCCTTCTCTCTTCCGGAGCGTCACGCGCGAACCGGCCCGCGACGCGGATAGGGCAAACGCGGTACCAACCCCGAGAGTTCTGGCTCGGGCCGGAAATCGCCCAAAACTGTCGCGGATGCCGGCCAGGTGTCCGCCGACTGGCAGCTTCGTCACTGACAAAACCGACACCACGTGACAGTTTTTTCCGCCATAGCTCTCGAGCAGTTGCTCTTCATCGCCACCAGGTGTATCGGACGAGTCACACCAGCGCAGGAGCCGAACTCGTTCGAAATGTGCAACTTGCCTGGCGGAAGGGATGTGCAGGGACGGGCCAGGCGCGTCAGACCCCCGATTGCGGATCCGTGCATCGACGCGCATATCCTAACAGATTCGTCAGGGGGAGTAGACCCGCATCGCACGGATCCGTGATCGGCGTCCACCTCGCGCCGCCGGAACTTTGGCGCCGGGCGCATGACGTGCCCCGCCGGCGTGGTGGCGGACGACTTGCACCTGCCGCCGGCGGACCACCGCGGCGATTGAGACTTGACCGATTCCCGGAAGGTTGCGTATTATTTGGGTTTGCCGTCGCAAGGAACGCGCGGGAAGGGTACTGAAACGATGCGAACGTATGTGGCGACACCCAAGACGGTGGCGCGCCGCTGGCATGTGATCGACGCCGAGGGCCAGGTGCTCGGACGAGTCGCCACGGCCGCGGCCAAGATGCTCCAGGGTAAGCACAAGGCGACCTACACGCCGTTCATCGACACGGGCGATCACGTCATTGTCGTGAACGCGGCGAAGGTGAAGCTTACCGGCCGCAAGGAAGATCAGAAGCTCTATCGCTATCACTCTGGCTACGAAGGCGGGCTGCGCGAAGAACGCGCCAAGGTCGTCCGTCAGAAGCAGCCGGCGCGCCTCGTCGAAGAGGCCGTGCGCGGCATGCTGCCCAAGAACGCGATGGGCGACGCAATGTATACGAAACTGAAGGTCTACGCCGATGCGAAACACCCGCACGCGGCGCAGCTCCCGACTTCGTTCGAGGTGGCATAACGTGGCGGCTCACCAGTATTACGCGACCGGACGTCGGAAGACGACCACGGCCCGAGTGTTCCTGCGTCCCGGTTCGGGCGCGATCACGGTCAACCACCGTGAATTCGCTGACTTCTTCCCCACCGAGTCGCTGCGCACGGCCGTCAAGACGCCGCTCGTGCTCACCGAAACAGGCGAGAAGTTCGACGTGCTGTGCACCGTCGCCGGCGGCGGCGTGGCCGGCCAGGCCGGCGCGATTCGCCTCGGCATCGCCCGGGCGCTGTGCTCATTCGACCTCGAGCTGCGCGGCAAGCTGAAGAAGGATGGTCTCCTCACGCGCGATGCGCGCGCGAAGGAACGCAAGAAGTACGGTCTGGCCGGAGCCCGCAAGCGGTTCCAGTTCAGCAAGCGCTAGGCGGAACGATGGACGGAGCAACCTTGACCCCACTCGCGATGAAGGACCTGCTCGAGGCAGGTGTGCATTTCGGTCACCAGACGAAGCGCTGGAACCCGAAGATGAAGCCTTACATCTTCGGCGAACGCAGCGGCATCTACATCCTCGACCTCGGCAAGACGGTGAAGCTCTTCCGCGAAGCGGAAGGCTACGTCCGCAAGCTGGCGGCGGAGGACAAGACGATCCTCTTCGTCGGCACCAAGCGTCAGGCGCAGGACGTCATCGCGACCGAAGCCGCCCGCTGCGGGATGTACTACATCAACGAGCGGTGGCTCGGTGGTCTGCTGACCAACTTCTCCACCATTCAGCGCAGCATCGCCCGTCTTCGCGACCTCGAGTCCATGGCCACCGACGGCCGCTACGAGGTCATGCCGAAGAAGGAGATTGCGAAGGCCGAGAAGGAAAAGCGCAAGCTGCAGAAGAATCTCGACGGCATCCGCAATATGTCGCGGTTGCCCGATGCCCTCTTCGTCGTCGATACCCGCAAGGAAAAGATTGCCGTCGACGAGGCGCGCAAGCTGAAGATCCCGGTCATCGGCATCGTCGACACCAACTGCGATCCCGACGAAGTCGACTTCGTGATTCCCGGCAACGACGACGCCCTGCGCTCGATCAAGCTCTTCGCGGCCCGTGTGGCCGATGTGGTGCTCGACGGCCAGGCCGAGCGTGAATCACGGCGCGCCGAACAGGCGGCGTCGGATGCCGAACAGGCGGCGGCCGACGAGGCCGCGCGTGTGGTGCGCCCGGCGGCGATTCGCCGCCCTCAGCGCGCTGACGCTCCTACTGCTCCGGCCACGCCGGTTCCCACGACCTAGGCGGCTCGCCTGGCTCGACTCGCGCCGGCCGGGAGCTGACCCTCTACGGCCGGCCTTTTCTTGTACCGCGCACACGCGCGACCGGGCGCCATGGCGCCACGATGGAGACAGAGACGATGGCAATCACAGCAGAACTGGTGAAGCAGCTCCGCGACAAGACCGGCGCCGGGATGATGGACTGCAAGGCGGCGCTGACCGAATCGGGCGGCGACCTCGAGAAGGCCGTCGAGATCCTCCGCAAGAAGGGTATGGCCACCGCCGCCAAGCGCGCCGGCCGGGCCACGAAGGACGGCATGATCGGCCACTACATCCACATGGGGGGCAAGGTCGGCGTGCTCGTCGAGGTCAACTGCGAGACCGACTTCGTTGCCCGTACCGACGACTTCCAGGCGCTCGTGAAGGAAATCGCGATGCACGTCGCGGCGGCCGACCCGCGCTTCGTCAGCCGTGATCAGGTGCCGGGGACCGAACTCGAGAAGGAGAAGGAAATCTACCGCGCCCAGTTTACCGGCTCCGGCAAGCCGGCGCAGGTCATCGACAAGATCGTCGAGGGAAAGCTCGGAAGCTTCTACTCGCAGATCTGCCTGCTCGAGCAGCCGTCGGTCCGCGACCCCAACGTCACGATCGAGCAGATGCTCCAGGCGGCCACCGCGAAGACCGGTGAGAACATCACCATCTCGCGATTCGTCCGCTTCAAGCTCGGCGAACACGCCGAGTAGCCCTGCCTCGCGCGAGTCGCGGGGGGGGGGGGGGGGGGGCCCCCCCGCCGGGGCGGGAAAAAACACCCCCCCCAGACGGA
>JBIKUN010000176.1:0-8411 GCA_044347565.1 Vicinamibacterales bacterium
CGCGGCGCTCTTTCGGGAGCGCCGCGCCAGTCTGTCCTATAATCACCGGCCAGAGATGACGTCGCCTTCCACCACCGCCCCGCCCCCCGGCATGCGCTACTCGCGCGTCCTCCTCAAGTTGTCGGGCGAAGCCCTGATGGGCAATGGCACGTACGGCATCGACCCCGACGTCGCCACACGCATCGCGTCCGAAGTCGCCGATCTCCAGTCCCTCGGCGTGCAGACGGCGATTGTCATCGGCGGCGGCAACATCTTTCGCGGCGTGGCCGCCGGCGCGCGCGGCATGGACCGCTCGACTGCCGATTACATGGGCATGCTCGCCACGGTCATGAACGCCCTGGCCCTCCAGGATGCCCTCGAGCAGCAGGGAGTCGCCACCCGCGTCCTCTCGGCGATCGAAATGCGCGCCGTGGCCGAGCCGTTCATCCGCCGCCGCGCCATCCGCCATCTTGAGAAGGGCCGGGTCGTCGTGTTCGCGGCCGGCACCGGCAATCCCTACTTCACGACCGACACGGCCGCGGCGCTGCGGGCGATGGAAGTGAAGGCCGACGTCATCCTCAAGGCCACGAAGGTCGACGGCATCTACACCGCCGACCCCGTGAAGGATCCGGCGGCGACGCGCTACGAACAGATTTCCTACCTGCAGGTGCTGCAGGACCGCCTGCAGGTGATGGACGCCACGGCCATCTCGCTCTGCATGGACAACAAGCTCCCGATCGTCGTCTTCAATCTGCGCACGCCGGGCAACGTCCGGCGCGTGGTGAGCGGCGAGCCCGTGGGCACGACGGTGACGAGCTAAGCCGTGGCCCCGGTGGCGGGGCGGCGCGCATGCATTGCAGGCCGGCACGTGTGTCCCGGCCGGACGGACGAACGCATATGGACGTGAACGATCTCAAGGGCCTCTACGTCGAGAGCAGGAAGCGGATGGACGGCCAGCTGGAACACGTGCGCCGGGAGCTCGCCGGCGTGCGCACGGGCCGGGCCAGCACCGGCCTGCTCGAGAACATCCAGGTCGAGGCCTACGGCTCGAAGCTGCCCCTCAACCAGATCGCGACGCTCTCGATCCCCGAGCCATCGATGATCGTGGCGCAGCCCTTCGACCCGTCCACGATGGCGAGCCTCGAGAAGGCCATCCGCATGTCGGACCTCGGCCTCAATCCGGCCTCCGACGGCAAGGTGTTGCGCATCCCGATTCCGGCGCTCACCGAAGAGCGTCGCAAGGACCTGTCGCGCCATGTGCACAAGGCCGCCGAAGAGGGCCGCAATCACATCCGCACCGTGCGCCGCGACGCCAACGACAAGCTGAAGAAGATGCTCAAGGAGCATCAGATCTCGGAAGACGACGAGAAGCGTGGCCTCGACGAGGTGCAGAAGATCACCGACGCCGCCATTCGCGCCATCGACGAGCTGCAGAAGAAGAAGGACGAAGAACTTCTGGGACGTTAGTCCGGGCGGCTGACCGCTCGGAGAGCCTGAGGCCGCCATGTATTTTTCCCATCTCGAATGCAGCGTGCCGTGCGGCGTCGGGCCGTTCAACGCGCGCGAGCGCCACCACCTCTGTCCCGGCTGCGGCATGCCGCTCTTCGCGCGGTACGACATCGCACGGGCCCGCGCCGAGTGGTCACGCGACAGCCTCTTCGGTCGCACACCGAACATGTGGCGGTATCGCGAGATGCTGCCGCTCTTCCCCGGCGAAGCCCCGATCTCGCTCGGCGAAGGCTTCACGCCGCTCCTGCGCACCTGTCGGCTCGGCAAAAGCGTCGGCCTGGATCGCCTCTTCATCAAGGACGAGGCATTCAACCCGACCAACTCCTTCAAGGCGCGCGGCCAGTCGGCGGCGATGACGCGCGCCAAGGCGCTTGGCGCCACGACCGTTACGCTGCCCACTGCCGGCAACGCCGGAAACGCCGCCGCGGCCTACGCGGCCGCCGCCGACATCCGCTGCGAGATCTTCATGCCGCGCGATGCCAAGCAGCCGTTCCTCGATGAATGCGCGCTCTACGGCGCCACTGTCACGCTCGTCGACGGACTCATCACCGACGCCGGCAAGATGGCCGGCGAGAAGGCGCGCGAACTCGGCTGGTACGACCTCTCCACGCTCAAGGAGCCGTACCGCGCCGAAGGCAAGAAGACGATGGGCTACGAGCTCGGCGAGCAGCTCGCCTGGGAACTGCCCGACTGGATCATCTATCCCACCGGCGGCGGTACCGGCATGGTCGGCATGTGGAAGGCCTTCGACGAGATGGAGGCCCTCGGCTGGATCGGCCCGAAGCGGCCGAAGATGGTGACCGTGCAGCCCACCGGCTGCGCCCCCATCGTCCGCGCCTTCGAACAAGGCATCGAACGCGCCCCGATGTGGGAGAACCCCGACACCGAGGCGCACGGGCTGCGCGTGCCGAAGGCGATCGGCGACTTCCTCGTGCTGCGGGCCATCCGCGAGAGCGGCGGTACCGCCCTCGCCGTGACCGATCGTCAGATGGTGGACGATATGCTGCTCATCGGCCGCCTCGAAGGCATCTCCGCCGCACCGGAAGGTGCCGCCGCGCTGTCCGCGACGCGCATGCTGCTGGCAGACGGCCGCATGCGGCCCGACGAGACCGTGGTGCTGTTCAACACCGGCGGCGCCCTCAAGTACCTGGAAGTGCTGCGCTCGGTGCGCTGACGCGCGGCGGCACGCGCCGCTGCGCTCAGTCGCCGACCGAGACGCCGATGGCCCGCGCCGCGGTGAGCAGGTCGTAGTCGAGCGGCACTGTCTTCGTGCGGCCGACGACATCGGCGAGCGGAATGTGCACGATGTCGGGCGGGTTGTTCGCCACCATGCGGCCGAACACGCCGCGGCGCACGAGTTCCACTGCCTTGGCGCCGAAGCGGGTCGCCAGCACGCGGTCGAACGACGTCGGCGAGCCGCCGCGCTGCAGGTGGCCGAGGACCACGCTGCGGCTTTCCTTCCCGGTCATCTCCTGCAGCGCATCGGCCACCTGTTCGCCGATGCCGCCGAGCCGCTCGACGACGCCCGGCCGCGCCGCGGCCTTGACCGTGAGCGCGCCGCCCACGGCCTTCGCGCCCTCGGCGACGACGACGATGCTGAAGCGCGCGCCCCACTGGTCCCGCTGCATGATGTGCGCGGCGACCTTCTCGATATCGTACGGAATCTCGGGCACGAGGATCACGTCGGCGCCGCCGGCCATTCCCGCGTGCAGGGCAATCCAGCCGGCGTAGCGGCCCATGACTTCCACGACCATGATGCGCTTGTGTGACTGCGCGGTCGTGTGGAGGCGGTCGATGGCGTCGGTCGCGAAGGAGACCGCGGTGTCGAAGCCGAAGCAGCTCGTCGTGCCGACGATGTCGTTGTCGATGGTCTTCGGCACGCCGACGACCGGAATACCCTTCAAATAAAGCTGGTGCGCGATGGCCAGCGTGCCATCGCCGCCGATGACGACGAGCGCATCGAGACCCATCTGGCCGAATGTCTCGACCACGCGGTCGGAATAGTCGGCCTTGCCGCCCTCGGTCGGGTACTCGAACGGGTTGCCTCGATTGGTGGTGCCGAGGATCGTGCCGCCCAGTCGCAGGATGCCGGTCACGTCGTGCGGCGTCAGACGGCGCGACCGCGTGCTGTCGAGCAATCCGTCGAAGCTGTCTTCGAGGCCGATGACCTCCATGCCCGAGTTGGTGCCGGCCTTGACGACCGCGCGGATGACCGCATTGAGACCCGGGGCGTCGCCGCCGCCGGTCAGCACGCCGATCTTGCGATGTTCTGGTGACATGGGCCTGCCAAGTATATCGGGCTGGCCGTGACGTGCCTGCAACGCGGGGCTCACACCTCGTTCGCCCGGACTCGACCGCCTGGGCGACGGCAGAGGTGGACGGCGCTGCGGCGCGTATGCATTTTCGTCACGAGCGTATCGAACCCCGACACCTCGTTGAGGCCGCGTGGACGTGTGACTCCAGGAAACGCGTGGGAATCCACGGATTCCCGTGTTGGCACCGCCTTCGCACTGCGACCGCCGTTTCCACGTCCCGAGGTATGCCCATGCTGCGCGCTGTCCGCTCCCTTTGCGTCCTGACTGCTCTGTTCCTCGCATCGCCGGCCTTCGTGTTCGCGCAGGTCCCCGCCGCCCCAGTGCTTCAGGGCAGCGCCTCCGGGCAAACCGTGTCGGCGAGCTGGACGGCCGTGCCGGGAGCGACGAGTTATCGCGTCGAAGCCGGCGTCACGCCCTCCATCATGCTCGCGGGCTATGACATGGGCCCGCTGACGAGTTTCTCCATCCAGGCGCCGCAGGGCAGTTACTTCCTGCGTGTGATCGCGCGCAACGCCAGCGGTGCGAGTGCGCCGTCGAACGTCGTGAGCATCGTCGTGTCGTCCGCGGCGACGCCGCCGCCGCCGCCAACCGGTCTGTCGGTGAGCGTGAACGGATCGAGCGTCACCTTCACCGCGCAGCTCCCGAGCGTGCCGCTCACCGGGCTGCTGCTCGTGGCCGGCGGCGCCCCCGGCGCGGCGCAGGCCGTAGTACCGCTCGCCGTGGCGGGCCAGAACACCGTACCGAACGTGCCCCCGGGCGTGTACTACGGACGCCTCGTGGCCGTGAACGCCGGCGGCCAGAGTGCGCCGTCGAACGAGGTGCAGATTGTCGTGAACGCCGTGACCTGCACGACGCCGGCGGTGCCGGCGCTCTCGGCCCAGGTCAACGGCATGGGCGTCGTTCTGTCCTGGAGCGCCGTGCCCGGCGCCGTCGGCTACCGGCTGACCGCCTCGACCAGCCCCGGTGGTGCGCCGTTCCTCGCGCAGAACCTCTCGGCGGCGACGACCGCCGTCGCCAACCCCAGCACGCCGGCCGGCACCTACTACGTGAGGGTCACGGCGGCGAACGCCTGCGGCCTGCAGTCGACGTCCGCGGAGACAGCCGTGACCGTCGCGGCTCCCCCGCCGGGCACGAGCCCGCGCACCCCGAATCCGCCGCCGGGGCAGCAGCTCCCGCTGCCCAACCGCGAGGCCGTGGCGCAGGAAATCGCGCGCCTCTATCCCGCGGATTTGCGCGCCTCGTGCGTTGAGTCTGGCGGCAACAACACATGGCTGTTCCGCCTCGTGCAGCGCCTGCGTCAGGAGGACTCTCGCTGGGGCCTCAACTGGAAGCGCGGCCGGACGGGCGACATGTCCCAGGACATCGTGTCCTACAACTGGGGATCCGAGCCCGATGAGGGCACGCGGCAGATCTACATCCTCGACGTCATCGTCGGGCACTGCGGCAGCAATCCCGGCGCGTTCTGGCTGAACCAGACGGGCGTGGCGGGAGCCGACGCCGTCTGGACGCTCCGGCCCTACACGCAGGCCGGATTCCCGCGCTGAATTCACACCGTACGGTCGAGCTTCACCGCCGATCCGCTGTGGTACACTTCTGCATCGATTGGCGGGGGCCCTAGGGCCCCCGCTTCCGCGTGAGCCCCCATCCGCCATGTGATGGAACACAACGCGGCGACACCGGTGGTGTGCCTGGCGCTCCTTCGGGTGTGGTCGCTTAGCGAGGAGAGCGATAGATGACTGGACGACTTCTTCGAAGCATCGCGGGCGCGGCCGCCGCGTGGCTTCTCAGCGTGGGTATCGCCAGCGCGCAGGCGCCGGTGCTGGCCCAGCCAGGTGTCTCGGGCAATAACGTCACCTTCACCTGGTCGGCGACGGCGGGCGCCACCGGCTACCGGCTCGATTACGGTGTCGCTTCAAATGCCTACCTCGGGGGCTTCGCCCTCGGCAACGTGACCTCCTTCGCGGTTCCGGCTCCAAACGGCGTGTTCTACCTGCGCGTCGTCGCGCTGCCGAGCAACGAGCCGTCCAACGAAATCACGCTGCGAGTGCCTGCCCCCCCGGCGGCGCCCACGGGCCTCGCCGTGGCGCGTAACGGGCGCAGCATCATCGCCACCTGGACCCCAGGCACCGGCGGCGGTCCGGTCAGCGGCTACCGCCTCATCGCGGCGCTTTCGCCCGGCGGCTCGGACTTCGTGATCCCCACGACCACGACCGCCTTCGGCGGCGGTCCGGCACCCGCCACCACCCTCTACTTCCGCGCTGTTGCGGTGAACGCCGCGGGTCAGAGCGAGCCGTCGACCGAAGTGTCGATTGACATGCCCGTTGGCGGCGCCTGCGACCCGGCGCCGCCCGTGCCACTCACCGCGTTCGCGTTCAGCGGCTACCTCGGCGCCCGGTGGCCGGCCATTGTTGGCGCATCCCAGTACCGGCTCTCCGCCAAGCTCAACGGCGTCGAGCTCGGCCCCATCGCCCTGCCGCCGACGGCTACGCGGGTGGGCCAGATCGTGCCTCTCGGCACGTATGACCTCTCGGTCAGGGCGGTCACGTCGTGCGGCGGGCAGTCGCCCGACAACGTCGTCACGGTGCTCAACAACGGTGCGCCGCCGCCAGGCCCCCGGACTCCGGACCCAGCTCCAGGACAGCTCCTCCCCGTTCCGACGTACGGCGAGGCCGTCGTGCGGCAGGTGGCTGCTGAGCGTCCCCGCGACCTCGCGAACTCCTGCCGCAAGTTTGGCGGCGACGAACGTTTCATGTTCGAAGTCGTCAAGGCGTTGCGGGCGCGCGACACCCGCTGGGGCCTCAACATCAAGCGCGGCAACGAGGGCTTGTCCGAGGACATCGTGAGCTACAACCGCAGCGCCCTGCCCGACGAAGGCGCCACCACCGGACCCACCGGTTCCCGGCGTAACATCTCGATCTTCGACATGATCGGCCAGCACTGTGGCTCGCGGCCGAGCTGGGCGTGGATCGATCAGACCGACGCCACGATCGACGCGCAGACGCGAGCGGTGTGGACGCTCATTCCTTACCTGGAAGCCGGCTACACGCCGTAACGGCGCGCCGCCTCCACAACTCGCCGAGGGCCGGTGTTCATCCACCGGCCCTTTGCTTTATCGCCCAACGACCGCCGCCCGCCGGACGTGGTATTCCTGAGGGGACATGACATTCCGGTCGCGTGTGTTCGCCGCTCTCGCCTGTCTCGGTCTCACCGTGGCCACGGTGGCCGCCCAGTCTGATCCAGAGGCCCTCGTGGTCCGCGGACGTGTTGCCGGCTCTGATGCCCGCTGGGACGCCACGAACGTCCTCTACACCTACGTCACGATCGATGTCACCCGCGTGGTGCTCGGCAGCGGCGTGCCCGCGCGGCTCGTCGTGAAGCAGCTCGGCGGCGAGAGCGGCGGCATCGGTCTGTGGATTGCCGGGCAGGCCACGTTCACCGCCGACGAAGACGTGCTGCTCGAACTCGTGGCGCGGCCCGATGGCACGTTGCTCACCGAAGGCCTCGGCCACGGCAAGTGGCGGGTCGAGACGGACGCAGTCACCGGCGCGGAAACCGCCGTGCAGCGCAGCGACCGCGGCGTCGAAACGCGCCGGCCTCTCGAGGACGTAGCTCTCGCGCTCGCCGGCGGCCGCCTGCCGCTCACCGCCTTCACGGCCGCGCCGCCGGAGTTCTCGGCGCCACTGCGCGGTGCAAGCGCGGCGTTTGCATATCTACCGACCGACGGCGGTTATCCGGCGCGCTGGCACGAAGTGGACGGTGGCCAGGCCGTGTTCGTGGATCATCCCACCGCGTTGCCCGCCACGTGGTCCGGAACCACCGCTGACGCCACGGCCGCGATCAACCTCTGGAAGAACTCCGGAATGGATCTCGATCTGCGCGACGGCGGCAACACGCTGGCCGCCGGCGTCTGCCCGTCGGCCTTCACCGGCAACGGACGGATTGCGATTGCCTACAACGATCCGTGCAACGTGCCCGGCAGCGAATGGGTCGTGGGCGGCGGGTACTACACGACGGGCGATCTGCGCACCGTGAACGGCGTGACGTTCCAGAAGTTCCTGCAGGGTTTCGTGGTGCTCAACGAGTCGGGGCCGCAGACCTCTTCCGCCGGGTGCTTCCGCGACGCCATCACACACGGCCTTGGCCATGCCCTTGGCCTGGGACATTCCGACAGTACGACCGCCATCATGCAGGCGGCGCCGCCTGCGAGTTGCGCGAGCGGCCCGCGTGGCCTCGGCGCTGACGACACGGCCGGCATCACGGCCATCTACCGAGGTATTCCGAGCGGCGCGAATCCGCCCAACACACCGACGGCGTTCACCGTGAGCTCGGCGCTCTCGACGGTCGTCATGAACTGGACGCCCGCCAATACCGGCGGGCAGGCGCAGCGCTATCTCATCGACGCCGGCACAGCGCCTGGCACCTACAACCTCGGCACGATCTCCGTGAACGCGCCGGCCACGTCGTTCTCCGCCGGGCCGGCCGGCCTGGGCGTGTACTACCTGCGGTTGCGCGCGCAGAACGCCATCGGCACGAGTGCGCCCACAGAGGCCTCGGTGAACGTCGGCAACTGCACGGCCCCCCCCGCGCCCGCCTCGTTCACCGCGTCGG
>JBIKUN010000077.1:0-21176 GCA_044347565.1 Vicinamibacterales bacterium
TCGGGCTCACCGGCCCCGAAGTCCACGACGTCCACGCCGGCGCGGCGCAGGCGGTCGGCTTCGGCGGCGACCTTCAGGGTGGGCGATGGGGCCACGCGGGCCATGCGGGCGGCAAACGTCATGCGTGCCTCGGAGCGTTGAGGGGATCGCGGGCGGCGGCGAAGGCGCGCTGCAGCCGTTCCTCGACCAGGGGCGGGACGAGCCCGCGGATGTCACCGCCCAGCCGGCATACTTCCTTGATGAGGCGCGAGCTGGTGTAGGCGTAGGGTTCGGCCGGCATCAGGAACATCGTCTCGATGGCCGGCCGCAGGCGGCGGTTCATGAGCGCCATCTGCGATTCGTATTCGTAGTCCGCAATCGAGCGCAGGCCCTTGACGACGACCACCGCGCCGCGCGTCGCGGCGTAGTCGACGAGCAGGCCGTCGAAGGTGTCGACCTCGAGGCCGGGGCGATTGCGGAAGACGTCGCGGATGAGCTGCACGCGTTCGGCGGCGCTGAAGAGCGGCGCCTTCGTCTCGTTGCGCAGCACGGCGACGATCACGCGGTCGAAGAGCCGCAGGCCGCGTTCGATGATATCCACATGGCCGTTCGTGATCGGGTCGAACGATCCGGGATACACGGCGAGGCGCGCGCCGGGGGTGCCGCTCGTGCTCATGGATGCTGCGCTCCTCTGTCCGTCGTGGCGCGATACGTGCTCAGCGCCGAATCCCCTGCCCGCCTGGTCCGTTCGAGGACGAGGCCCGTTACTTCGGGCGCCGCGCGTTTGGCCGCATGTTCGAGGGCCAGACGTCCGCCCGGGGCCAGGAGCGCCACCGCCGCCCGCACGGCGTCGTCGATCCAGGGCGCGGCATAGGGCGGGTCAAGGACGATGAGGTCGAACGGCCCGCCGAGCCGCGCGCCCGTCAGATGTTCGGGCGCCGTGCCTCGCACGATGATACAGCCTTTCGCGAGGCCGCAGTGGGCGGCGTTGGCGGCGATGAGCGCGACACCGCGCGCGTCGTGTTCGAGGCAGGTGGCGCTCGCCGCGCCACGGCTCAGCGCCTCGAGGGCGATGGCGCCCGTGCCGGCGCAGACATCGAGCAGGCGGGCGCCGTCGACCTCGGCGCCGAGCACGTTGAAGAGCGTTTCGCGCAGCCGATCGGAGGTGGGCCGCACGCCCTCCCAGGTGGGTGACTGCAGGATGCGGCCGCGGGCGGTGCCGGCGATGATGCGCATGCGCGGCTCCCCTACCCGACCGTGACCAGGCCGAACTGCTGCTGCCACACACGCGCCACGTGCGCCGCGAGTGCCGGCGGCACGGCGTTGCCCTCGACGAGCGTGCGCGCTTCCTCGTGGGCGAGCGCCAGCAGGTCGGCATCGCGCACCATGTCGCCGGCGCGCAGCCACGGCAGCCCCGACTGGCGCGTGCCGAACACGTCGCCGGGGCCGCGGATCTGCAGGTCCGTTTCGGCCAGCGCGAAGCCATCTTCCGATTCGGCGAGCGCGGTCAGCCGGGCCCGTGACTCCTCGCTCCACGGCGCGGCATAGAGCAGCACGCAGGTCGAGGCCTCGGAACCGCGGCCGATCCGTCCGCGCAGCTGATGGAGCTGGGCCAGACCGAAGCGTTCGGCGTGTTCCACGACCATCACCGTGGCATTCGGCACGTCCACCCCCACTTCGATGACCGTCGTGCTCACGAGGATCTGCACCTCGCCGGCCACGAAGCGCCGCATCACGGCATCCTTTTCGTCCCCCTTGAGCCGTCCGTGCAGCAGCTCGACGCGCAGGTCGGGGAACACCGTGTCGGCGAGATGAGCGGCCATGGTCGTCGCGGCCTTGAGGTCGCTCTTCTCGGACTCTTCGATGATCGGATAGACGACGTAGACCTGCCGGCCGGCGGCCACCGCCGCGCGCATCAGGCCGTAGACCTCGTCGCGCCGGGTCTCGGGCCGTACGGTCGTGCGCACGGGCTGACGGCCCGGCGGCCGGTCGCGCATCACCGAGACGTCCATGTCGCCGCAGTCGGTGAGCGCGAGCGTGCGCGGGATCGGCGTGGCCGTCATGAGCAGCACGTCCGGATGCAGGCCCTTGTCGGCGAGCAGGCCCCGCTGCACGACGCCGAAGCGATGCTGCTCATCGACGATGGCGAGCGCCAGCGCCCGAAACGTGACCGCGTCCTGCACGAGCGCGTGTGTGCCGACGACGAGCGAGATCTCACCGGCCGCGATCGCCTCGCCGAGCTTGCGCCGCGCCGCGTCGCCCTTGCGGCCGACGAGCAGCTCGACGCGGAAGCGCGTGCCGAAGAGCCAGCGCTGGAAGGTGCGCAGGTGCTGTTCGGCGAGCAGCTCCGTTGGTGCCATCACGGCCACCTGGTAGCCGTTCTCCATCGCCACCATCGCCGCGAGGAATGCCACGACGGTCTTCCCCGAGCCGACGTCGCCCTGCAGGAGCCGCTGCATCGGCCAGCGGCGCTGCATGTCGGCCACGATCTCGCGCACGGCCTCGCGCTGCCCCGCCGTGAGCTTGAAGGGCAGCACCTGGCGCACTCGATCGCGCAGCGTGTCGTCGATGGCGATGACGTGCGGCTTCTGCACGGCGGCGTTCTGGCGGCGGCGCAGCGCGAGGCCCGTCTGGTAGACGAAGAAGTCTTCGAAGATGATGCGGCGCTGGGCCGGCGTGGCGCAGACGTTCAGCGCCTCGACCGAGGTGCCGGGATCCGGAAAGTGCGACTGGCGGAACGCCGTGCGCCGGTCGGGCCAGCCGTGGCGTGCCGCCATCGCCGCCGGCACGATATCGGGCAGTGGCGCGGTCAGGGTCTCGAGCGCGCGATGCACGAGCGTGCGATGCATGTTGGGCGTGACCGAGCCCGTGCGCTCGTAGATCGGCACGATGCGGCCGGTGTGCAGCGGCTCGCTCTCGCCGTCGTCCTGCAGCACCTCGAACTCGGGCGCGGTGAGCTGCAGGCCGCGGCTGCCCCAGTACTCGGTGCGGCCGAAGAGCACCACCTTCATCTTCGGCTTGAGCACGTCCTTCAGAAATTTCTGGTTCGGCCAGACGGCCTTCACCTGCCCGCTCTCGTCCTGCACGAGCGCGGTGAAGAGCGCGAAGCCTTGGCGCCGCGTCGGTGACACGCCGCAGGTGAGAATCTCGCCGAGGATGGCGGCACTGCCGCCGGCACGCAGCGACGCGATCGGCTGGAAGCGGCTGCGGTCCTCGAAACGCCGCGGGAAGCGCACCAGCAGATCCTCGACCGTACGCAGCCCGGCCTTCTCCAGGTCCGCGGCTTTGCGCGGCCCGACACCCTTCAGGAACTGCAGGGGTGTCTGCAGGGGATCGTCGGCCATCCCCGCGATCTTACCGAATGCGAGCGGGCGTCACTGAATCACGACGGCCTGGCCGGTCGTGACGTCGATGCGTTCGATCTCGGACGGCAGCTCGAACGGCTCTTCGAGACGCACGCCGCCCGGGTTGTCGGCCGAGCGCGTGTAGAACGCGAGCAGTTCGGCGACGAAGACAGGCGGCACGGGGATGCCGTCGATGGTCGCCTGTTCGAGCAGGAAGCGGCCCTTCCCCGCCGAGGTGGCGAGCGTGCCGGTGACGTGAACCGGCAGCCGGCCACTCAGATACGCCGTGGGATCGAACCAGCCGCCCGAGCTCTTCTTCCGCACGCCGTCGAGATCGGCGGTGACCACCGTGATGATGCGGTTGCCGCCGATGAACTGCACGCTCGGCTCGGTGATGCCGGTGGGCAGCCACGTCGTCGCGCGGTAGCGCAGATACGCGTTCATCTCCGTCTGGCTGAAGACGGTGCGCCGGGCCGGCGCGGCGGCCTGCCTGACGGCGCGCATGACGGCCTGCAGCTTCGCGTGGGCGGCGTCGGCATGCGCCTGCAGCGACGACTGCGCGGCGGCGGAGGTGGCGAGCGCCACGGTGAAGAGAGCCAGCACGAATCTGGTGCGCATCGGGTTCGCCCTCGGTCCCGGCCGGATGGGGCCGGCGACCTCTGCATTGTAGCGCGCCCGGTCGGGCGGGGGCGCTACTGCTGGCGGCGCTGCAGCCGCTGCTGACGCGCGTTCTGGCGGGCCCGCAGCATGAGCTCCAGTTTGCGGCGCTCGAGCTGGTCCTCGAAGACACGGAAGCGCGCCTGCTGCCGCGGATCGAGCAGTGCGTCGAGGTCGCCGTAGGCCTTGCGTACTTCGGCGGCACTGCGCGCCTCGAGCTCCTGGAGCGCGGCGAGCTGCGCCTTGAGGGCGGTGTCGTCGGCAGGCCGGGCGGCGCGCGGCCCGCTCATGCGGGCGAGGTCGACGAGCAGCGCGGCACGCGACGCGAGGTGGCGCCGGCGCGTCTCCTGGAGCGCCTTGAGACGCGTGAGGAACGGCGCGTACTGCTGGTCGGTCAGCCCGAGCGTCTGCTGCGCCTCCATCACGAAGTAGGCGTCGAACAGCCGCTGGAGTTCGGCGGGTCGCAGATCGGCCGGATCGGCGGGCGCCGCCGGCGCCTGCCCTTGCGCGCGCGACGGGAGTGCCGTGGCGCACAGCACGGCGAGCGTGAACAGGGCACGGGACAGCACGGAAGACAGACGCTTCATGACTTGGGCCGTTCCACGGCCGATTGCAGCAGCGCGGCGAGCGCGTCGCGCTCGTCCGCGGTCAGCGCCGCGGCGGCGACGTCGATGTCGGGCAGCCGCGTGATGCCGAGCGCGTCCCAGCCGCCTTCGGGCAGCGCCGAGGCGAGGTCCGCCACCATCGCCAGCGCGTCGTCGGTGGCCGCCGGGGGCGCCAGCGCGACGTCTGCCGCGTTGGACGGGACCTCCAGAGGTCTGTTGGCGATGGCCACATCGGGGCCGGCCCGGTATGGCCCCCTCGGCGATACCGCGTCGATGGCCGACGCCATCGCCACGACCACGAGCGCAAGGCCGGCAATCGGCACGAGCACATCGAGCCGCAGCCAGGCGCGCCAGCCCGTGACCGCGGACCCGGCCACGGCGGCCTGCACGCGTGCGTTCACGCCCGGCCAGAAGAGCGGTGATGGCTCGGGCACCTCGGCGCTCATCGCCGCCGTGAGCGCCTCGCGCACGTCGGTCGCCGTCTTGGCGCAGGCCGCGCAGATCGCAAGGTGCGCTTCGCGTTCCGCGGCGAGCGTGCCGTCCACGAGGTCCACGAATTCGTCGGGGGTGAGACAGGGCGTCATACGAGCGGCTCCAGCCGCTTCCTGAGATTGGCGAGCGCGTGGAACACGTTGGCCTTCACCGCGCCCACACTCGTGCCGACGATGTCAGCCACTTCCTGATGCGAGAGCTCGTGATACGTGCGCAGGATGAGCGCCGCGCGCTGCCGCGGCGGCAGCGACTTCACCGCCGCGCGCACCATCGCCTGGCGTTCGGCGGCGTCGATGGCGGCGCCCGGCGCCGGCTCGCGCTGGTCGGCCACGAGATCGAAATCCACGACGTCGGTCTTCGGCGTCTTGAGGCTCACGCGGTTGAGGCAGACGTTCACGGCGATGCGGTAGATCCAGGTGCTGAAGCGGGCCTGGCCGCGGAAGGAGCCCAGGGCCTTCCAGGCGCGCACGAAGGTGTCCTGCGTGAGGTCGGCGGCGTCTTCGTGGTGATTCACGAAGCGGTAGCAGACCTGGTAGACGCTGCGCCGGTGCCGGGTGACCAGCACGTCGAACGCGGCGGTATCGCCGGCAATCGCCGCCTCCACGAGCGCGGTGTCGTCGAGTGGCGTCTCCAGGGCGTCGCTCATCGGCGTGGCGCCCAGGGGCCAGGGGGCAGCGGTGGCATCGGCACGCATGACACGAGGTCTCGAACCGTTGGACAGGGTGTCCTGGCGGAAGGTTACATCCGCTCGTCGAGAAAGGTGCGCAATTCCGTGAGGGTCGGGGTGGTGGTGCGGGCGCCGAGGCCGCGGCACTTGAGGGCGGCGACGGCGTTGGCCCAGCGGAGGGCGTCCTCGACCTCCGTGGTGTCGCCGCCGTGCAGCCAGGCGGCGACGAACCCGGCCCGGAAGACATCCCCGGCGCCGGTCGAGTCGACGACCGGCACACGGAACGCCGGCGTGCGGATCTCACGGCCGCCCACGCGGGCGAGGCTTCCCTCTTCACCGAGTGTCACGCAGACCACAGGGGCGCCGGTGTCGTCCTGCATCCGCGCCAGGGCCAGACCCAGCGATGAGGCGCCCGTGAGTGCGGCCGGAAACGCTTCGGCCGCGATGATGACGTCGATGCTGCGCAGCAGCCGGGCGGTGCCGTCGTGCGCCTTCTCGATGTCGACGACCGTGCGCGTGCCGCACCGGCGGGCCGCTTCGGCCGCCGCCGTGGCCGCCGGCACTTCGGAGCCGTCCACGTAGAGGATGCGCACCGCGCCCACCGCCGCGGCCGGGATGTCCGCGGGCGCCATCAGCAGCGCCGGATCGCGATGCCAGAGCACCGTGCGGGTGCCGGATTTGCGGTCCACGAGAATCACCGCGAAGCGGCTCGCGACGCCCGGCACGGTCACGACGCCGGTCACGTCGATGCCTTCGGCGACCAGGCTCTCGAGGCCGCGGCGGCCGTAGTCGTCGTCACCCACCCGCCCGATGTAGCGCGTGCGCAGGCCCAGCCGGGCCATGGCCACGGCCGCGGTGGCCGACTGCCCGCCGGGCCGCTCGGTGAAGGCGGCGAGCGCCATCTTGGTGTCGGGGGCGGGATGGCCGTCGAGTTCGGCCAGCAGGTCGATGCTGTTTTCGCCGACGGCCAGCACGTCGCACGTCCGGCCGGCTGGCAGCGTCAGAGGGATGCGCACGCGGGGGCATTCTACCGGCTCGGCGGCAGCGGCGTTGATTTTCGCTTTTTGTTTGGGGTATCCTGCCGCAGCGATTCGAACCTTTCGGTTCTTTCTTCGCCATCCGGAGGCCGCCGTGCAACCGCTCACCAAGCGCCAGCGAGAGATTCTCGACTACCTGAACGAGTTCATCCAGCAGCACGGCTACGCGCCGAGCCTGGAGGAAATCGGTGCCCGCTTCGGCCTCTCGTCGCTCGCGACCGTGCACAAGCACATGACGAATCTCGAGACGAAGGGCTTCATCAAGCGCTCGTGGAACCGCAGCCGGTCGGTCGAACTGCTCGCCGGCCCGAGCGGCAGCCGGGCGGTGGATGTGCCGCTGCTCGGCTACGTGGCCGCCGGCCAGCCCATCGAAGCCATCGCCTCCACCGAAACCATCTCGGTCCCCGAGGCGCTGCTCGGCAACCGCCGCGACACCTACGTCCTGCGCGTGCGCGGCAACTCGATGATCGACGAGCAGATTCGCGACGGCGACTGGGTGGTGGTGGAAGACCGCAAGACCGCGAGCAACGGCGAGATGGTCGTGGCGCTGCTCAAGGACAGCGACGTCACGCTCAAGACGTTCTACCGCGACAACGGGCGCATCCGCCTGCAGCCGGCCAACGTCACGATGGATCCGATTTATGCGGACCCGGCCGACGTGCAGATTCAGGGCGTGGTCGTCGGGGTCATGCGGCGCTACTGAGGCGCGGACGGACTGATATGCTGGCGGGCATGTCCGACCACAAGCAGATCAACTTCACGATCGTTCCCGACGACGCGCCGGGGCCCGATCGCCAGTACGCCAACTTCTGCGCGGTCGCACACACGCCGTTCGACTTCACGCTCACCTTCTGCGAAGTGGCGCCGCTCTCCGAGAAGGAGATCCGCGACGCCGAGCAGGAGCACCTGGTGAAGGCACCCGTGCGCGCGAAGATCGTGCTGCCGGTGCAGTTCATCGGCCCGCTCATCGCCGCGCTGCAGGAGAACCTGCGCGTCTACACGGAATCCACGCAGAACCAGGGGCCGAAGGGGCCGGTGCACTAGCGTGCCCGACGCCGCGCGCGACGCCGCCGCGATCTTCGCGGCGCTCGCCACCCATTATCCCGGCGCCGATACGGAGCTGGCGTTCAGGAACGCCTTCGAGCTGCTCGTGGCCACGGTGCTCTCGGCGCAGTCGACCGATCGCCGCGTGAACGAGGTGACACCGGCGCTCTTCGCGCGGTATCCCGATGCGCGGGCGCTGGCCGGGGCGGCTCCTGCCGACGTCGAAGTGCTCATCCACTCGACCGGGTTCTTCCGCCAGAAAGCCAAAGCGGTTATCGGCCTGTCGCAGGCCCTCGTCGACGCACATCGCGGTGCGGTGCCGGCCGACATGGACGCGCTCGTGGCGTTACCGGGCGTTGGCCGCAAGACCGCCAACGTCGTGCTGGGTCATGCGCTCGGGGTGCCGGGCTTCCCCGTCGATCGGCACGTGCTGCGTGTGGCCGCGCGCCTCGGCCTCATCCATACGGACGATCCGGTGAAGGCGGAGACGGCGCTCACCGCGCTCTATCCGAAGGTGCAATGGACGCGCGTCTCCGACACGCTCATCCTGCACGGCCGTCGCATCTGCGGGCCCACCCCGTCGTGCGATCTCTGCCACGCGCGTCAGCTCTGCCCCTACGCCGTGACGGGCGCGCGCAAGGCACGTCCGGCGTCGGCGACGCCGGCGAAGGCCGCCAAGGCGACGAAGACCGCGAAGACCGCGAAGACCGCGAAGGCCCCGCGGTTGCGCCGATGACGCGCGACGCGTTCCGCGCGCTCGTGGCGGAGGCCATCGACTCGATCCCGCCGCGCTTTGCGCAGCACGTGAAGAACGTCGCCATCGTGATCGAAGAGACGCCGGCGGCCGATCTGCTCGACGAGATGGGCATCGAGCCGCCCGACACGCTGCTCGGCCTCTACCAGGGCACGCCGCTGCCCGAACGCCGCTGGGACCACGGCAACGACCTGCCGGATCGGGTGCTGCTCTTCCAGTGGCCCATCGAAGAAGACGCGGAGGAAGACGGCGACGTCGTCGGCGTCATCGGCGAGACGCTCATCCACGAGCTCGGCCACTACTTCGGGATGAGCGAGGACGAGATCATGGCGATCGAAGAGCGCTACTGGCGCGGCGAGTCCGAGCCGGACGAGGCGTTGGGCGACGCGCCCGGGGAACCGTCGCGATGATCCGCGCCCGCAAGCGCTTCGGCCAGCACTTTCTCGAGCCCGTCTGGGCGGCGCGCGTGGCCGAGGCCTGCCAGCCGCAGCCCGACGACCAGGTGATCGAGATCGGCCCCGGCACCGGCGCCATCACCCTGCCCCTCGTGCCGCGCGTGGGCCGGATGCTCACCTTCGAAGTGGACCGCGACCTGGCGGCGCGGCTCGTGGCCCGGCAGATCGCCGGGCTCACGGTACACACCGGCGACGTGCTCGAAGACGATGTCGACGCGGTCCTCGACGGCTGGCTGGCCGCCGGCCGCGCGGACCAGCGGTTCCGCGTGGTTGGCAACCTGCCCTACAACATCTCGTCGCCGATCCTCTACATGCTGACCCGGTGGTGGCGGCGCTGGCCCGGCCTCGTGGACGCGACCGTGATGCTCCAGGCGGACGTGGCCGACCGGCTCGTGGCGAAACCGTCGACCGGCGACTACGGCGTGCTCACGCTCATCACGTCGATGTCGGCGGCGGTGACGCGTGTGCTCGAGCTGCCGCCCGGCGCCTTCCGCCCGCAGCCGAAAGTTCGCTCGACGCTCGTGCGGCTGCGCTTCCGTGCGCCCGAGCCGCCCGTGCCGCACCCTGACGTCCTCGACCGCCTCGTCCGCGTCGCCTTCACCCAGCGGCGGAAGACCCTCGCCAACACCCTCAAGGCCGTGGCCGGTGCCGACGGGCTCGACATCGCGGCCGTGCTCGGCGCTGCCGGGCTCGACGGACGGCGCCGTCCCGAGACGCTGCACCTCGTTGAATTCTCGGCACTTGCGGACGCCTGGGCGGCGGCCCGGCACTCGCCGTCTGTGCTATAGTTTCGCCCAACCCGCCTGTTGTTCTTTCGGGGCGTCCCAGCGTCCTGAGCGTCGGTGAACGTGCGTCGATGGCGTAGCCATCGATAACCGACAAAGCATGGAAGTGCCTTCGCCAGAGGGTGCATCCCGCTTCGCGCTGTCTCCGGACCCGTTCCGGCTGGGATTCGTATGTCCGCGTCGAGTGTGCCGCCAGCGGACCTGGCGGTGGATGTCGTGCCCCTCGGGGGCCTCGGCGAGTTCGGCCTCAACATGATGGCCGTCTCGTGTGGGGAGACGACTATCCTCATCGACGCCGGCTCCATGTTCCCGGAGGCCGATCTACCCGGTGTGGACCGCGTGGTCCCCTCCTGCGACTACCTCGACCAGCGCGGGCCCGTAGCGGCGCTCTTCCTCACCCACGGCCACGAAGACCACATCGGCGCCGTGCCGTACGTCATCTCGCGCGTCACCGGGCCGGTCTACGGCACACCGTTCACGCACGCCATCCTTGACAACAAGCTCGACGAACACGGCGTCGACCTCGGCGATCGGCGCCGCGAAGTGAAGCCCGGCGACAGCGTCGCCGTGGGCCCCTTCCGCGTCGAGTTCGTGCGGGTCACGCACAGCATGCCCGACTGCGTGGCGCTTGCCATCCACACGCCGCAGGGTGTGCTCGTGCACACCGGCGACTTCAAGATCGACCACACGCCGCTCGACGGGCAGCCCACCGATCTCGGCCGCCTCGCCGAACTCGGCGCCGCCGGTGTGCTGGCGCTCTTTGCCGACAGCACCAACATCGATCGCCCCGGCGTCACCGGCTCGGAGTCCGATGTGAAGGACGCCTTCGACGAGGTGTTCGCCACGACGACCGGCAAACTCGTCGTCGCCTCGTTCGCGTCGAGCGTCTATCGCATGCAGCTCATTGTCGATCTGGCGGCGCAGTTCGATCGCCAGGTGGCGTTCGTCGGCCGCGGCATGGTCGAGAACTCCGAGATCGCGCAGCGCCTCGGCTACCTGCGGATTCCCACGGGCGTCGCGGTGAAGGACAGCGACGTCGGCAGCCTGCCGCCGTCGGATGTCGTCTGCCTGGTCACCGGCTCGCAGGGCGAACCGCAGGCGGCGCTCTCGCGCATCGCCATCGACGACCACCGGCACATCTCGCTCTCGCCCGACGACACGGTGGTCTTCTCGGCGCGCGCCATTCCCGGCAACGAGAAGGCGATTGGCCGCATCGTCAACCACCTCGCCCGCCGCGGCGTCGATGTCGTGACCGAAGCGCGGCGGCACGTGCACGTCTCGGGACACGGCAGCGCCGAAGAACTGAAGCTCGTGCTGTCCCTCGTGCGGCCGCGGTATCTCGTGCCGGTGCACGGCGAGTACCGCCAGCTCTCGCGGCACGCCCGCGTCGCCCGCGACGTCACCGGCGGCGTCGCGCGGCCGACGACGGTCATCCTCGCCGAGAACGGTCACCGCATCCGCTTCGATGGCGAGGGTGGCCGGGTGGTCGACAGCGTCACCGCGGGGCGCGTGCTCATCGATGGCACGCGCTCCGGCGAAGTGGACAGCGAGATGATCCGCGATCGGCGGCAGCTGGCGGCTGACGGGCTCGTCGTGCCGGTCGTCGTGATGAATCGCCAGAAGGGCGTGCGCGAAGGCCTGCCCGAGATCGTCGCGCGCGGCTTCGTGCCCGAAGCCGAAGCCGGCGACGTGCTGGCCGACGGCGCCGCGTTCATTGCCGGCGTCATCGACGACTGTTCGGCCGGTGAACGCTCCGACGAGGGTCTGCTCAAGGAACGGATTCGCGGCGAGTTCCGCCGCTTCCTCAAGCGCCGGACGGGCCGGCGGCCGATGGTGTTGCCCGTGGTGATGGAGATCTAGCGATCGTGGCTGCGAAACAGGCTTCCTCCGTGGTGTTGTCCCAGGGCTTCGCCTCGCCGGTCTCCCGGCGGGTGAGCGAGATCGTGGGCGTGGTGCTCTTCGCGCTGAGCCTCATCTGGCTCATCGCGCTCGCCAGCTACGACCCGAACGACGCCGCGTGGTTCTTCGTCACCGGCACGAACGACGTGCCGTCGAACTTCATCGGCCCGGTGGGCGCGTTCCTCGCCGAACTGTCCTTCCAGGTCATGGGCTTTGCGTCCTACATGCTGCCGGCACTCGTGGCGGCGGCCGGCTGGCACTACTTCTGGTGCCGCACGGTGGACGCGCTCTACACGAAGGTCACCGGGCTGCTCCTCCTGCTCGCCGGCACGAGCGCCATGCTCAGCCTGCTCGTGGGCTCGGCCACCTCCGGGGCGCGCACCTATGAGGCCGGCGGCTTCGTCGGCGCGGTGCTCGCCACGACGCTCACCGCCTACCTGAACCGCACCGGGGCCGTCATCGTGCTGCTCACGCTGCTCTGCCTGGCGGCGGTGCTCACGACGCAGGTGTCCTTCAGCACGCTCTTCACCCGGGCCGTGGCGCTGACCGGCGCCGCCGGGCTGGCCGCGCGCGGTCGTGTCGTGGCCTGGCTCGACGAACGCCGCCGCATGCAGCAGCGCCGCGACGTGCTGGCGAAACATGCCGCGAAGGACGCGCCGAGGGATGGCGCCGCCGCCGAACCCGTGAAGCGGAGCAAGGCCGCCATGGCCGCCGCCGACCTCGCGGCCCCGCCGCCGCGTACGCGCGTCGCCGTCCCCGAAACGAAGGGGGTGGCGGAACCGGTGGCACCCGAGCCGCCGCCGGTCGCGAAACGTCCGCCGCCGCGGGTGGCGATGCCCGTGGCGCCCGCGCTGCCGCTCGCCGACGCCGAACCGATGCCGCCGGCCGCCCGCCGTCAGGGCGCGTTCACGTTGCCGCCGGCGTCGCTCCTCGACGCGGCCAAGGCGCAGAGCAAGGTCGACGAGCGCGAACTCATGGACGCGGCGCGCCATCTCGAGGAGAAGTGCCGCGAGTTCTCGGTCGAGGGCGCGGTCGTGCAGATCCACCCGGGCCCGGTCGTCACGACCTTCGAGTTCAAGCCCGATGCCGGCGTGAAGTACAGCAAGGTCACCGGCCTCGCCGACGACCTGTGCCTGGCGATGAAGGCCGAATCCGTCCTCATTGATCGCATTCCGGGCAAGTCCACGGTAGGCATCCAGATCCCGAATCCGAACCGCGAAGCCATCTCGCTGCGCGAGCTGCTCGAATCCGAGACCTACGCGCGGTCGGCCTCGAAGCTCACGATCGCGCTCGGCAAGACGATCCACGGCGAGCCGTTCATGGCGGACCTCGCGACCATGCCGCATCTGCTCATCGCCGGCTCGACCGGCACCGGCAAGTCGGTCGGGCTGAACTCGATGCTCACGAGCATCCTGTATCGCAGCACGCCCGACGACGTGCGGATGATCATGATCGACCCGAAGCGCCTCGAGCTGGGCATGTACGAAGACATCCCGCACCTGCTGACGCCGGTGGTCGTCGATCCGAAGAAGGCGGCCAATGCGCTGCGCTGGGCGGTGCGCGAGATGGAAGAGCGCTACAAGCACCTGGCCACCTTCGGCGTCCGCAACATCGAGCAGTACAACCGTAACGTCCGCAACATGCTCGAGGAGCCTGGCGCGGCCGGGAATCCCGAGACGCCGAAGCTGCTGCCCTTCATCGTCGTCGTCGTCGACGAACTCGCCGACCTGATGATGGTGGCGGGCAACGAAGTGGAAGAATCGATCTGCCGTCTGGCGCAGATGGCGCGCGCCGTCGGCATCCATCTGATACTCGCCACGCAGCGCCCGTCGGTCGACGTCATCACCGGGCTCATCAAGGCCAATCTGCCGGCCCGCATCTCCTTCCGCGTGTCGTCGAAGATCGACTCGCGCACGATTCTCGACGCCAATGGCGCCGAGCAGCTGCTCGGCAAGGGCGACATGCTGTTCATGCCGCCCGCCACTTCGCGGCACATGCGCCTGCACGGGCCGTACATCTCGGAACAGGAGTCGGCGCGGCTCGCCAGCTTCCTGCGCAAGCAGGGCCGGCCGTCGTTCGACGAGAGCATCACCGCCGACGACAAGGCCGACAAGGCCGGCGGCATCGAGTACGAGAAGGACGAACTCTACGACGAGGCCGCGCGCATGGTCGTGCAGAGCGGCCAGGTGTCGATCTCGTCGCTGCAGCGCAAGCTGCGCATCGGCTTCAGCCGGGCAGCCCGTCTCGTGGACATGATGGAAGCCGACGGCATCGTCTCGGGCGCCTCGGGCAGCAAGCCGCGTGAGGTTCTCGTGGACCGCGGCTACTTCGAAGAGGTCGACGAGCACCTCCGGTGATGACTCGCGTCCTCCCCGCGCGCCTCGTGCTCGCCGCCCTCACGCTCGTCGTGTCGGCGGCGGCGACGCTCGAGAGCCGCGCGCCCACGGCACGCGCGCGCTACGAGACGGCGCAGAAGCGCGAGGCCGAGGCCCGAGCCGTCGTGGACGGCGTGTCGCCCACGGCGCCGAGCGCCGACCTCGACCGCGTGGTGCGGCCGGCGCGGCGCGTCGTGACCGACTACGAAGGTGTGGTGCGCCGCTTCCCCACCAGCGGCTACAGCGACAACGCGCTGCTTCAGGCGGCGACGCTCTCGCAGCACCTCTACGCGCGCTTCGGCCGCGCCGCCGACCGCGTGGCGGCGCAGAAGTACTTCGACTGGCTCGTGCGCGAGTATCCGAACAGCCCCTTGCGCCGGCAGGCCCGCGCCGCCGTGCGGGCGCTCGAGACGATCGTGCCAGCGGCCAAGGCGCCGGCGACGCGCGCCGCTGCCGCCATGCCGGCGCGTCCGGGTGCTGGCGCGCCTGCCCCCGCACCGGCGCCGGACCGCCTGATGGCGGCCACACCCGCCGCCGCGCCGGCCGCGACGGCCATGGCGGTGCCCGCGGTGGCCACGCTCCGCGCCATCGAACGCGCGGTGCTCGGCTCCACGGTGCGCATCACGCTTGCGCTCGATCGCGAGACGCCGTTCTCGCACGAGGTGCTCGACGGTCCGCCGCGCGCCTTCGTCGATCTGTTCGGCGCCACCGCCGCCGAGCCGCTGCAGGACTCCGTCATCCGCTACGAGGCTGGCGCCGTGCGGCAGGTGCGCGTGGGACGCCGTTCCGGAGCCGTGCGTGTCGTGCTCGACCTCGAGGGCACGACGCCCGTGAGCGTTTTCACGCTCTACAACCCGTATCGCGTCGTCATCGACGCCGAACGTCCGCCCGCCCAGCGCCTCACCCTGACGGCGGCCACGCCCGCCGTGACCGTGCCGCCAGCCGCGCCGGCGCCTGTCGTGCCGGTGACGATCGAGACCGGCCCCGACGTCCGCCTCGTGGACGAGCGCGACGCCGATCTCTCGCCCCGCCCGGCGCCACCCGACGTGGACGAGTTCGCGCCCGCCGTTGCCCCGGAGATCACCACGCCGTCGCCGGCGCCCGCCTCCGAACCGGTGCCCGCTCGCGCGCCAGTCGTTCCCGCGGCGCCAGCACCCACGGTGCCGGCGGCCAACACCGACGGCAGCTTCTCGCTCGCCCGGCAGCTTGGCCTCGGGATCTCGCGCATCGTCATCGATGCCGGCCACGGTGGCCACGATCCCGGCACGCTCACCGCGGGCACGAACGAAGCCAGGCTCGTCCTCGACGTGGCGCTGCGGCTCGAGAAGCTGCTCGTCAAGGACGGCTTCGACGTCGTCCTCACGCGCCGCACCGATGTGTTCATCCCGCTCGAGCAGCGCACCGCGATCGCCAATCGTGAAGGCGCGGATCTGTTCCTGTCGATCCATGCCAACGCGAGCCGCGACCCCAAGGCGCGCGGCATCGAGGTCTACTACCTGAGCTTCGCGTCGAACCCGGAGGCCGAAGCCGTGGCGGCGCGCGAGAATTCGACGTCGGCCGGCGGCATGCACACCCTGCCGAGCATCGTACGGGCGATTGCGCTCAACAACAAGCTCGACGAGTCGCGCGACCTCGCGGCCATGGTGCAGCAGTCACTGACGGCCCGGCTCTCGAAGACCAACGCCGGCATGCGCAACCGTGGCGTGAAGAAGGCGCCGTTCGTCGTCCTCATCGGCGCGCAGATGCCGAGCGTCCTGGCCGAGATCGGCTTCATCACCAACCGCCAGGATGCGGCGCTCATCAGGACGCCGGCCTATCGCCAGAAGATCGCTGAGTCGCTGCAAGCCGCCGTCGTGCAGTACCAGCGGTCGCTCAAGCGGCAGACGTCCGTCGCCACCCGCTGACCTGGCGCCGGGCGTACCGGTCCGCCCGCGTCATTCCCGCAGGAAGTTGTGGTTGTTGCCGCGCGCCTCGATGGTGGTGACGGCGCGGCCCTTGCGGAACCAGACGTAGGTGGCGCCCACGAGCAGCCCGGCCAGGAGCGCGCCGGCCATGATGAACCCGGTGAGATGGAACGCCGACACCGTGACGTCGATCATGCTGACCTCACGGGCAGGCTCCTGCACGCCGGTACGGTAGACCGGCGTGACGGCGATCGCGTCGGGCGGTGTGCTCTGGCTCACGTCCCGATTCTAACAGCGTGTCAGGACAGCTCGCCGGCGGCGAGCTCGACGAGCGTCCGCACCATCACCCCCGACGCCCCCTTGGTGGCCCAGGGTCTGGCGTCGTCGATCCACGCCGTGCCGGCGATGTCGAGATGCGCCCACGGCGTCTCGCCGACGAACTCGCGCAGGAACACCGCCGCGGAGATCGCCCCGGCGGCCCGGCCGCCGCTGTTCACCATGTCGGCGATCTCGCTCTTCATGATGTCCTTGTAGTCGGGCCCCATGGGCAGTTCCCACACGGCTTCCCCGGCGCGGGCGGCCGCCTGGCGCACCCGGTCGGTGAAGGCCGGCGCAGAGCCGAAGAGGCCCGAGGTGACCTTGCCGAGCGCGACGACGCAGGCGCCGGTGAGCGTCGCGACGTCCACGAGATGCGTGGCCCCCTTCTGCTTCGCGTACCACAGGCCGTCGCCGAGGATGAGGCGGCCTTCGGCGTCGGTGTTGTTCACTTCGACGGTGATGCCGCCGGCGCCGCGAATCACGTCGCCCGGCTTGAGCGCCCTGCCACCCGGCATGTTCTCGGTCGTCGGCACGACGGCGACGACTCGGCGTGGAATGCGCAGGCGCGCGATGGCCCGCACGGCGCCGACGACGGCGGCGGCACCGGCCATGTCGTCTTTCATGCGATCCATGCCATCGGCCGGCTTGATCGAAATGCCGCCGGTATCGAATGTGATGCCCTTGCCGACGAGCCCGAGCACCGGGCCCTCGGTGACGCCGGGAGGCGTGTACGTGAGGCACAGCAGGCGTGGCGGTTCGGCGGACCCCCGCGCGACGCCGAGCAGCAGGCCCATGCCGAGCGCTTCGATCTTCTCGGGGCCGAGCACCTCGGCGTGCACCCCGGGTTCGGCGGTGAGAGCCACGGCGCGGTCGGCGAGTTCCCGCGGCGTGAGCACGTTGCCAGGCTCGTTCGTGAGGAGGCGCGCCGCATTGACGGCTTCGCCGATGACGAGGCCGCGCTCGAGGGCGGCGTGCTGGCCGCTGGCGACGAGGAACGTCGCCTCGGTCACCGGCGGCGCCGGCGCGACGGCCTTCAGGTGGCCGTGGTTGAAGTTCGCGACCACGACGGCCTCGGCGGCCACGGCCGTGAGTATCTCGACGTCGGCCGTGAGGTGCGAGAGATCCACCGCGAGCCGGCCGCAGCGGCGATCGCGGGTCCAGTGGGCCGCGGTGGCGACCGCGCGCCGCATCCGGTCGGGCGTCAGGGCGCCGCTGCCGGCCCCCACGACGAGACAGCGGCCGCCGCCGGCGGCTGGGCCGGCCACGAGCACGTGCCCCAGGTCGGCGAGGGCTTCCCCGCGCGTCAGGGCGGCGTCGAACTCGCCACGGGCCGCGGCGGGCAGCCGCGAACGGAAGGCCTCGGCTGGCTCACCCGCGTATAGCGCGACGACGACATCGGCGGACACGGCGTCCGGCGTCATCGTGACGGCGCGCAACAGGGGCAGCTCGAACGGACTGTGCATCGAAAACCTCATGCCGGAGATAAGGCAGACAGCTGGGTAGTTTACCATCGCGTGTGAGGGCTGGCCGGGGGGCGGCGGCGATTCCGTGCACGCCTGTGCGTCAGCGCGCGAGCGGGAGCAGCCAGAAGGCGGCCGACACGAGCACGCTGATGACGGCAAAACACAGCGCCGCGTAGCCCATGATGTCGCGGAACCCGAGACGCGCGGCGGCGAGCAGCGGCAGCGCCCAGAAGGGCTGGATCAGGTTCGACGCCATGTCGCCCCAGGCATAGGCGAGGATCACCTCGTCGAGACCCACCCCGAGCCGGCGCGCCGCGTCGATGATGAAGGGCGCTTCGACCGCCCACTTCGAGCCGCCCGAGGGCACGAAGTAGTTGAGCATGCTCGAGTACCAGTAGAGCGCCAGCGGCAGCGTGTCGGGTGTGGCCGTGCGCGCGATCGCGTCGCCGAGGACGCGGGCGAGGCCCGTGCCCTCGATGAGCCCGTACATCCCGGCATAGAGCGGGAACTGCAGCACGACGCCGGCCAGCAGGCGCGCGCCCTGCTCGCCGGCTGCCATCACCGACGCCAGCCGGCCGTGCAGCACGATGGCGGTCATGAGGAAGAAGAAGTTCAGCACGTCGAGCGTGAGCTGCAGCCCCGACGTGCGCACGTACCAGGCGAGCCACGCCGCGCCGGTGGCGCCGAGGGCATACGGCAGCACCCGCGTGTGATCGCACCAGGCCGCGAAGGAAGACACCGCGGGCGGCGCCGGCGGCGTGAAGCGTTCGAGCGCGTCGAGCGCCTCGGGGGAGACGACGACGGCGTCGGCCGCCGCGGGATGCAGCCGCCACACTACCACCGCCATCACCGCGACGACGACGAGGCTCAGCGTCAGATTGAAGGGCGCGAAGGTGGTTGCGGCGAGCGGGACGAGTCCGGTCGTCTTCTCGAGGAAGTGTCCGGGCGACGCCATGAGCAGCGGCACCGAGCCACTGAGGCCGGCATGCCACGTCGTCCCCATCCCCAGATAGGCGGCCGTCACGAGCAGACGGACGTCCACCCGCGGCTGCGCCCGGGCGATGTGGCGCACGAGCATCGCCGACCCCACGAGGCTCAGTCCCCAGTGCAGCCATGCCAGCAGCATCGACACCATCGCCATGAGCGTGACGGCCCGGGCTGGTGACCCGGCCAGGCGCGCGATGGCGCGGAACAGGCGGTCGACGACCGGCGCCGTGGACACGAGGAAGCCCGTGAGCACGATGAGCGCCATCTGCATGGCGAACGGACTGAGGGCCCAGAAGCCCCGGCCCCAGGCGGCCACGGCGTCGCCGGGTGTGGCGCCGATGGCGAACGCGCCGGCGAACGTCACGCCGGTGAGCAGCACGGCGATGGCGAACGCGCTCGGGACGTAACGCTCGGCGGCGGTGGCAAGCAGCGTGGCGACGCGGGCGAGCACGCGGCCATTGTAGCCGCGGGCCCGTGCGGCGCCCGGCCGCAGCGTGGGCGTCTAGAGCACGGCCGACGGCTCGATGACCGGGTCGCCGGACATCGGCGGCGGCGGCGGTGGCGGCGGCACCGGCGGCGGCACGACGGCCCAGCGGCCGAGGCCCGTCATGACCGCGGCCCCGAGGCCCACCGTCCAGACGACGTACTCGACGATGGTGCCGACCACGAGCAGCGTCACGGTGACGGCGCGCAGCGCATCGGGGCCCACGCCGGCCAGGCGCGCGAGGAACGTCGGCAGCACGATGATGACGAGACCGGCGAGCACGGCCACGACCGTGTCCTGGCCCGTGACCTGCTGGCCGAGGCGCGCGGCGAGGCTCGTGAAGCCGAGCACCATCGTGGCGAGCATCGCCAGCACCGCGAGCGGCACGACGACCGCGACGAACGGCAGGCCGACGATGGTGATGGCCATCACGATGGCGACGACGATGAGCGCCGGCACGAAGATCGCCTGCGCGGTCAGGCCGATGAGGCCGGCGCGCACCGGGTTCGCCACTGCGGCGGCGCCGATTCTGGTCACGCGTCCGCGCGCGAAGAAGGCCAGGGCGGCCATGGCGCCCGCGAGCAGGAGGACGCGCGTCGTGGTGCCGGCCAGCGGCAGCCAGCTGGCGGCGCCGCCCGGTTCGAACCACGACCAGCCCACCGTGGGCCACGACCAGCGCGGCCACGACGCGCCTTCCGCCTGGTGCACGGCGCCCGTGTGCCGGGCCCCCTCCTCGATTGAGAGCGTGCCACCAACGACGGTCAGATCGCCGCGGACGTCGGCCGTGGGGGCCAGCGTGAGGTCACTGCCGACCACGACGACACCGTCGCGCACGCGGCCTTCGATGCGCACGCTGCCGCCCAGCGAGAACACGCCGTCAGTGACTTCCTCGTCGGCGGCCACCACGATCGGCTTGGCGATGCCGAGCCGCGCGCCCGTGCGGTGGAAGACGGGCCGTGCTTCGGCCGGCGACGGACGGTCGAACACCGGCGGCGTGGGTGGCGTGGCGGGTGCGGCCGGCGGTGCGGCGGCGGGAGCCGGAGGCGGGGCGGCGAAGAGCCGTCGCAGGGCGTCGTTGTCGAGATACGAGAGCCGCAGCACGAGGTCCGCGTCGGCGCCGAAGTGGCGGCGCAGTTCCTCCCCCGAGAGCGGCACGCCACGGCTCAGCACGACGCCGCGGTCGATCTCGATGCGGCGATCGGCGGTGCGTCCGGCGAGCGCGATGCCATCGCGCAGCGGCACGACGTCGAAGCGGGCGTCCACCTGACGGCGCAGAGCGTCGTCGGCGCCCGGGGGCGCCGGCTGCTCGGCGGCGCGCACCGAGATCACGGCCGAGAGCGCCATGAGCGCCAGCCCGACGCGTATGGCGCGACTCACCTTCCGCGATGTTCCTGCAGCCATGCCGCCTCCCGTCGGGCGACTCCGCGCCCGTCTCGTCACGTACGGACGAGGCTGAGGCCGATGAAGTTCCCGTCCACGAGCTGCCAGGCTGCCACGGCTGGAGCCGGGGCGAGGCCGACGATGAGATACAGGAAATCCGGCGCGGCCTCGGCCCTGTCGGCCGGCGACGGCACCGGAGGTCCGGCGGGATGCGAGTGATACGCGCCGATGACGGCGAGCCCGTCGCGTCGCGCCGCGCGCAGCGCGGCGAAATGATCCGCCGGATCGATCGTGTAGCGCGTGGGCGATCGGTCCACGTTGCGCGCCGGCACGATGCGGTGCACGACGTGCCGGCGTCCGACCAGCAGCCCGCAGGCCTCGCGTGGCGCGGCGGCCACGGCCTCGGCCACGAGCGCGTCCTCGAGGGCCGCGGCGAGCGTCAGCGTCGTGGCGCCCGCGTCCACGGGCGTGCCTAGAAGGTGCCGAGCGGTGTGGCCGTCGTGAGCGGCGCCGCGGTGGCGGCGCGCACGGCCGCTTCGGTCGTGCC
>JBIKUN010000078.1:0-21149 GCA_044347565.1 Vicinamibacterales bacterium
AGCCAGGCCGCCGAGAGGTGCACACCCGCTTCCGCGCGGCCGAGATCGCCCACCGTCGTGGACGCCGTGCGGGCCTGGCTGAAGAAGAACGGATGCGGGTAGCGGGCCGAGATGTTGGCGTCGCTCGTGCGGGCGATCGACGACACTCCGGCGCCGACGCCCAGACGGCGCCAGACACGCACGAAGGCGACCATGTCGAAGCCGCCGCCGCGTTCGACGGCGTAGTCGCTGGTGGTCGTGGCCGGCTCTCGGAAGTATGAGAACTCGCGCATCTCGGTGAAGTCGTGCGTGCCGGGCTGGAAGATGCCGCTCACGGCGACGAGGCCGCGCATGGTCGACGCGGGCCTGGCGGTGGCGCGTGGCGCGGCCGCGCGCGGGCGGGCCGGCGTCTGCGGTGCGGCGGTTGCCGGCACCGGCGTCGGATTGGCTGTGATGGGCGGCGGCGCTGGCGGCCGCTGGGGGGGGCGCGGCTTCCGCTGCGCGTCGCTGGCGGCAAGCGGCGCAGTGGCGATCACGCAGGCGCCCCACAAGGCAAGGCAGATCGTCGGAATACGCATGGCGGTCGTCCTCACTGCACGCCGACGGCGGTCCAGGCGTCGGTCACGGCGCGTTCGACGGCCGCATTCGAGGGATACAGGTCGCGCGCCGACTGGATCGTGGCGGTCCGGGCCTGCGCGAACGTGGCGCGGACGGGCAGCATCGTCGTGAAGGCGCGGAAGAACACCTTCTCGATTTGATCGCGGTTGGCGAAGCCCACGCCGGTCACGCTGCTGCCGGAGATGCGGTTCGTGCCGCCTTCGATGGCGAGGAAGAACGCGTGGTTCGGAATGCCGGAGTTGAGGTGCACGCCGCCGTTGTCCGCGGTGCCGCGGTAGCGCACGGAGTAGTGGTCGGGATCGCCGTAGGTGTTCGGCGCCTGCATCGAGCGGATGCCCGACACCGCACCGGTGCGTGCGGCCCGGAACGAGTCTTCACCGAGCAGGTAGTCGGCCTGGAGCGGCCCGGGGCCGCGCGGCTGGAAGTAGGCCTCGACGGCCACGCCCATCATGTCGGAGAACGCTTCATTGAGCGCACCCGACTCGCCCCGGTACTCGAGGCCTGACGTGTAGTCCGTGATGCCGTGGGTGAGTTCGTGTGCCACGATGTCAATCGCGCCGGCCAGCGGTCCCACCGTCTGGCCCGAGCTGGTGAACGAGTAGTTGGGCGGGATGCCGTTGCCGAAGATCATGAGCCCACGGCCGCCGGGGCCAAAGGGCGGTCCGACCCAGAACGCGTTCACGCAGAAGGCACCGAACTCATCGTCGGTCAGCCCCGAGACGCACTGCAGCGGCGAGTAGACGTTGATCGAGGCGAACATCGGCGCGTTGCCGTTGTCGAGACCGCGGATGCCCAGCCGCGTGAAGATGAAGTCGTAGGTCCAGCCAAGATACGTGTGCGCATCCACGGCCACCGGATCGGTCCACACGTTGTCGCTGTCGCTGGCCAGATCCGCCTGGAACACCGGGTCGCCATCGGCCACTTCGTCGAGACGCGCGCGGTTCGAGCGCAGGTCGATCGTCCAGAGCAGCGGCGGACGCAGCATGTCTTCGGTGTAGTACGTACCGCCGACGAGGCGCGTCGCCACTTTCTTGCGGTCGTTCAGTACGCCCAGGCCTTCGCCCACCGCGCCCTGATCCTTGGCGAGCGGCAGCGACAGACGTTCGGCGCCACTCGTGGCATCGAGGTAGACGGTGCGCGCGTCGAGTCCGCCGTCGCGCACGTGCACTTCGTAGACGAGCGCGATGCCGCCGTCGTCGTCGAGGCCGAGGAAGACGAGCGACGGCTCGGCGAGGAGCGACACGCCGGTGGTGGTCAGCCGCGTGCGAATCGCCGCCGCCGTGAGGCCGGGCGTGGCGGAGTCGGCCGTGGCGCGATAGACCTGGCCGAGCAGCGACGTGACGACGCCGTTGGCCGTCTGCCGCACGATCGAGCCGCCCACGACCTTGAGGCCGAGGTGGTACTGCTGGAGGCGTTCGTGGCGGTGGCCGGGCAGCAGCAGATCATCGGTGGCCGTGGCCACGCGCATGGCGCCGTCGCGTTCCAGGCGGCGCACGTCGTCCACCACCTGGCGCAGTTCGCCGGGCGTGGCCTCGGTGGCGCGGAGGGTGGTGACGGCCTCGCGCGTCTGGGCGTGTGGCGCGGGCAGGATGGTCACCGCCCAGACGAGGGCCGTGGCCGCGGTGGTCGAGAGCGCGGCTCGAAGCAGGAACTGGGACACGCGGAACTCCTTCGAGGGGGACCCGGGCGGCGGCCGGATGACCGCCCCCGAAGGAGATGTCGGCAAGAGACGCGCGCCCCGTGACCGCGGCCGGCCCGGCCGCGGTCGATCGCGTGTCAGGACGTGCCAGCGTGCGCCGCGCCGCCACCGGCGGCTTACGCGCGTTGCAGGGTGAAGACGGTGACTTCGGGCCGCACGTTGAAGCGCACCTGGAAGAGGTGGCCCACGCCGCGGTTGACGTAGAGCGTGCGTCCGCCCGGCAGGTCGAAGACGCCGGCCGTGTAGCGCCGGTTCCGCACGGGCACGATGGGCGGCGGCAGGAAGGGCGGTTTGCACTGGCCGCCGTGCGTGTGCCCGGCGAGGATCCAGCCTTCGAAGCCGCGCCAGGCGTCGAGGTCCACGGTGTCGGGATTGTGGCTGAGGGCCATCATCGCGCGCGCGCGATCGAGCGAGGCGAGCGGCGTGGCGCTGTCGAAGCGCCGGGCCCAGAGGTCGTCGAGGCCGACGACCTGCAGGCCCTCGACGTCGGCCACGGCGTTGCGCAGCATGCGGATGCCGCCGGCCTCGGCGATGGCGGCGATCCGATCGGCGATCTCCGGATGGATCCAGCGCGGTCCGACGTGGATGTCGGAGAGCTGCACGAGCGTGCGGCCGATGAGCGACGACGGCAGGCGCCGGCGGGAGATCCGCATCGGCTAGGTGTTCCGCACGCCGCCGCCGCGGATCCAGAACACGAGGCCGGCGACGACGAGCAGCGCACCGTTCAGGGCCAGCATCGTCGGCACCGACGTGACGTTGGCGATGCTGCCGCTCAGGAAATTGCCGAGCGGCGAGGCGCCGCGGAACGCCACCATGTAGATGCTCATGACACGCCCGCGCATCTCGTTCGGGGCGATGAGCTGCACGAGCGACGTCACGGTCGAGAACGTCGAGACGAGCAGCGCGCCGCCGATGAACAGGAGCGCCTGCGTGAGCCAGAGCTGGCGCGAGAACGAGAAGGCGATGAGCACGACGCCGAACGCCATCACGCCGCCGAGAAGCGTATGGCCCATGCCACGCGACTTGCCGCGCCAGGCGACGATCATCGCGCCGAGGACGGCGCCCGAACCCGAGAACGCCATGAAGCGTGTGTAGAGGCCCACATCGGCGTGGAACACATCCTTGACGAACAGGGGCAGCTGGGTCAGCAGCGGCACGCCGAGGAAGGCGGCGACGAAGCCGAGCGCCGTCAGCGCGATGATGGTCGGCTCGGCGCGCACGTAGTTCAGACCGCCCTTCATCTCGTCCATGATCGAGCGGCTGACGGCCGGCGGCGTGTGCTGCACGTGCAGGGCGAAGAGCGCGGCGATGACGAAGAGGAACGACAGGCCGTTCAAGCCGAAACACGCCACCATGCCGAAGCTGGTCAGGGCGGCGCCGGCAATGAGCGGCCCGATGATGCGCGACAGGTTGAACTGGATCGAGTTGAGCGCGATCGCATTCGGCAGGTTCTCCTTGCTCACGAGCTGCGGAATGAGCGACTGGTAGGCCGGGCCGCCGAAGGCCTGCGCCACGCCGGTCATCGCCGAGAGGGCGAGGATGTGCCAGAGGCGCACGACATCGAAGTAGACGAGCGTGGCCAGGATGAAGGCCGACGCCATCTGCGTGTACTGCGAGAGCAGCAGCAGCTGACGGCGGTCCTTGCGGTCGGCGATGACGCCGCCGACGAGCGTGAGCAGCAGGATCGGCAGCTCGCCCATGAGCGAGTCGAGGCCGAGGAAAAAGGCTGAATTGGCGCCGGCGAGCGTGGTGATGAGCCACGCCTGCGCCACCTTCTGCATCCAGGTGCCGATGGTCGAGCCGAGCGCGCCGCCCCAGAGCAGGCGGAAGTCCCGGTGTGTGAGGGCCGAGGCGAGACGCCGCCCGGCCGCGAAAAGGTGCGCTTGCAAGCCGCCGTGATCTTAACAGCGAGTGCGCGCCGCGGGGGGCGGCGCGTCCGGCCTATTTCATCGGCGAGTAGTCGGTGGCGGTAAGGAACACCGAGTCGACCTTCTCGACGATGCGGCCGTTCACCTGCGACTCCGACGCCACCTTCTTCCACTCGGGGTCGTTGGCAAATGCGCTCCAGCTGGCCTTGGCCGCCTCCCGGCTCTTGTGGGCAAGCAGATAGACGAGCTGATTCTCCGAGGCCGGTGCGTCCATCGGCGCGAGATACACGACGTTGGTCATGCCGTGTTTCTCGAAGATGCGCAGCGTGTGGTTGCGGAAGCGCGCGTGCAATTCGCCGAGTTTACCGGCGGGCGCGGTGTAGGTGCGCAGTTCGAAGACGCGCGCCGGCGGCTGTGCGGCGAGCGTGCCCTGGGTGACGGCGCCGGCGGCGAAACCCGTCAGCAGGAGGAGAGCGGCGGCGAGTTTGTGTGTCATGGCCGGGAAGAGTGCCACAAAACGGGGCGCGCTTGACTTTCGCTTTTGATTCGCTATGATGGCTTCACGCAAACAAAAGGCGAAACACCATGAGCCCAGCCGCCGCCTCCCTTCGCGCCGAATCACCCGCCGCCGCCCGTGCCGCGGTGGAATCCCTGTTGCGGGATCGCAAGCTCGACCGCACGCTCACAACCGCCCGTCCGCTCGAGGCTCCGGCCCCGGGCGTGCCGTTCCAGGTGCAGTCGCTCGACACCTTTCTCCACGGCGGGTTGCCGGCGGGGCAGTTGTCGGAAGTGGTGGGGCCGGCCTCGTCGGGCCGCACCTCGCTCGTGTGGCAGTGGATGGCCGCCGCCACCCGGCGCGGCGACACCGTCGCCCTCATCGACACGTTCGATCGCTTCGACCCGGCCTCGGCCGTGGCCTGCGGCATCGTGCTCGATCGGGTGCTCTGGGTGCGTGGCCAGGCGATCTCGCGCACGGCCGGCGCAGTCGATCCGGTGTGGCTGCCGGGCGTGCGCACCGTCGAAGGGCCGGGCACGATGGTGGAGCGCGTGCTCGATCGCGCGCTCAAGGCGCTGAACCTCGTGCTGCAGTCGGGCGTGTGCCCGGCGGTGGTGCTCGACATGGCGGATGTGCCCACGGCGGCGCTTCGGCGTATTCCGTACACGACCTGGCTGCGCGTGCAGCGAGTCATCGAGGGCAGCGACACCACCTGCGTGCTGCTCGCGCCCGAGCCGCTCGCTCGAAGCGCCGGTGGCGTCACGATCTCCCTGCAGACGCCCGATGGCGCATCGGCCGCGCCCGCGCCGGTGTCCACGCCGGCGCCGGTCGCGCCGCGGGTGAGTGCCGCGCCGCAGATGGATACGGTCACGACACGTGTGGCGTGGCAGGGTAGTGCGCCGCGGGCCCGCCGCTTCGACGGCCTGCGATTCGAGGCGCGCGTGGCGTCCTCGCGGCGGCAGATGGCGGGGCGCGTGGCGTTGTCGTCGGCGCCGCGGGTCGATCGGCTCTGGGCCGAGCGTTAGTGTCACCAGGGGGCTGCCATGTTCGCCGCGTTCTATTCAGTGACCGCGCCGGTCGAGACCCTGGTGCGCGTGGCACAGTCGTTCTCGCCGCGCGTCGAAGTTTCGGGCCGCCTCGTGTTGTGCGATCTGCACGGCGTGGAGCGCCTGTTCGGCGGTCCGCGCGACGTGGCCGAACACATTCGCCGCGCCCTCGTGGATGGCGGCGCGGTGCGCCTGGCGCTTGCGCCCACACATACGGCGGCGTCGCTGCTGGCGCTAGGGCGTCCGGGTGTCACGGTGGCGACCACCGCCACCGAGGCCCGCGTGGCCCTCGAGCCGGTGCCGGTGGCCACGTTGGCGGCGTGGGAAGGCGGCGGTCACGACGCGCCCGTCGCCACGCCGGGCAGTGACGTGCCCTCGGGATGGCGGCACCCGCGCGACACCCATCAGGGGCCGCTGACTCGCCGGCACATGCGGGGACGTGTGCACATGAGCACCGGCAGCCGGCGCGCCATCGACGCCGCGCGGCAGGACGCGCAGCGCGCGCTCGACGTGCTGCGCCGCTGGGGCATCCGCACGCTGGCGCAACTGGCGGCGCTCGCGGCCGACGAACTCTCGGCCCGCCTCGGCACGCTCGGTCCGCGCTGGCAGCACGCCGCCCGTGGTGACGATCTGGCGCCGCTCGTGCCGCTCGTCGACGACGAGCCGTTCGACGCGTCGCTCGACCTCGAATGGCCGGTCGAAGGCCTCGAGCCGCTGTCGTTCGTGCTGGGCCGTGTGCTCGAGCCGCTGGCCGTGCGTCTCGAACGGGCCGATCGCGGCGCCGCGGTGCTCACGACGGAACTGCATCTCACGACGCGCGAACTCCACACGCGCACCCTGCAGCTGCCGGCGCCGATGCGCGATCCGAAGACGCTGCGCACGCTCATCCTGCTCGACCTCGAATCCCATCCGCCCGCCGCCGCCATCGATCGTGTGGTCGTGCGCGTGGAACCCACACCAGGCCGCATCGTGCAGTGGTCGCTCATCGACCGCGCCCAGCCGTCGCCCGAACAGGTCTCGACGCTGCTGGCGCGGCTCAGCGCGCTCATGGGCGAGTCGCACGTGGGCGCCCCCGCGCTCGTCGACTCCTGGCGTCCCGGCGCGTTTGCGATGCGCGCGTTCGGCGCGCATGGCGAACGCGCAGGGGCTGGGGGCTCGGGGCTGGGTGCCAGGGCGGGTCAAGAGCACTTGCAGCGTGACGATATCCCGCTATCAGAAGGCGTGTCTTTGGGTGGCGGGACGTCTGCACGCCCCAGTCCCCAGCTCCCAGTCCCCAGCCCCTGTTCTGTGGCCTTCCGCCGCTTTCGCCTGCCGGTGCCGGCACGTGTCACGGTGAAAGACGGCCGTCCCGTGCGGCTGATGCCCGATCGGCGCGGCATCAGCGGCGGCGAAATCCTCAACAGCGCCGGGCCGTGGCGCACCTCGGGTCACTGGTGGGATCAGCCGGCCAGCGACACGCCGGCTGCGGCCTCGCGCCAGACGGCGTGGGACCGCGACGAGTGGGACGTCCTGCTGGCCGACGGTGTGGCCTGTCGCGTGTTCCTCGAACGCGACGTCGGGCAGTGGTTCGTCGAAGGCACGTTCGACTAGCGGCATGACGGAGGCGGTGTCAGCCACCGCCGACCCGTTGTTCCTTGTGTGGTGTCATTGCCTTCCCCGGGCATCGCGTCTTCCTTGACGCATGGTGTCTGCCGCGAGCCGCTGTGTACGTCGAACTCCATACCTCGTCCGCTTTCAGCTTCCTGCGCGCAGCCTCGCTGCCCGAGCCGCTCATCGACCGCGCGGCCCTGCTCGGCTATCCCGCCGTGGCGCTCCTCGACCGCGACGGCGTCTACGGCGCGCCGCGTTTCCACAAGGCCGCACGAGCCGCCGGCCTGCGCCCGATCGTCGGCGCGGAACTGACGATCAATGCGGGGACCAGGGACCAGGGACCAGGGACTAGAGCATCTTCTGACGGATGGCCAAGAAATGAGACGCGGTCGGCGCGACGATCGCCGACGCATTCCCTGTTCCCTGGTCCCCGTTCCCTGTTCGTCATGCCCGTCCTCGTCTCCTCTCCCGAGGGGTACCGCAATCTCTGCCGCCTCATCACGACGATGAAGCTGCGCTCGCCGAAGGGCGAAGGCGCGCTCGCGCTCGAGGAACTGGATGGCCACGTCCACGGGCTCGTGGCGCTGGCCGGCCGTTCGCTGCTGCACTCGGAACGGTACGGCGTCGGCGGGCTGCTCGACCGGCTGGTGGGTATCTTCGGCCGCGCCAACGTCTACGTGGAACTGCAGCGGCACCTGCAGCGCGATGAAACCTGGGACAACGAGATGCTCGTCTCGCTGGCCGAGGCCTTCCGCGTGCCAGTGCTCGCGACCAACGGCGTACGTTTCGCCGCGCCCGAGTCGCGGCCGCTGCACGACGTGCTCACCTGCATCCGCGAGCACTCCACGCTGGCGCAGGCCGGCCGCCGGCTCGTCGCCAACGCCGAGCGGTATCTCAAGTCGCCGCAGCAGATGGCGCGGCTCTTCGACGACCTGCCGCATGCCGTCGCCGCCACGCGCGAGCTGGCCGACCGGCTCGAGTTCACGATGCAGGATCTCGGCTACCGCTTTCCGCGGTACCCGGTGCCGTCGGGCGAGACGGAGGCATCGTTCCTCCGCAAGATCGCCGACATCGGCGCCCGCGATCGGTATCGCCCGTACCACGACAAGGCCCGCGCGCAGATCGAACGCGAGCTGACCCTCATCGAGAAGCTCGATCTGGCCGGCTACTTCCTGATCGTGTGGGACATCGTGAACTTCTGCCGCCAGCACGACATCCTCGTGCAGGGGCGCGGCTCGGCCGCCAACAGCGCCGTCTGTTACAGCCTGGGCATCACGGCCGTCGACCCGGTGGGCATGGAACTGCTCTTCGAGCGTTTCCTCTCGGAAGAACGCGGCGAGTGGCCCGACATCGATCTGGACCTGCCGAGCGGCGAACGCCGCGAGCGCGTCATCCAGCACGTCTACGAAAAATACGGGCAGCACGGCGCGGCCATGACGGCCAACGTCATCACCTACCGTGGCAAGAGCGCGGCGCGCGAAGTGGGGAAGGCGCTCAACCTCGATCCGGGGCAGATCGACCGGCTCGCGAAGGTGATGCACAACTTCGAGTTCCAGGACGCCGACGACTCGCTCGCGAAGCACATGCAGACGGTGGGCGTGGATGCCCAACGGCCCGAGGTCATCCATTTCGCGAAACTCTGGCAGCAGATGCAGGACCTGCCGCGGCACCTCGGGCAGCATTCTGGCGGCATGGTCATCAGCCAGGGCGCGCTGTCGTCGGTCGTGCCGCTCGAAAACGCCAGCATGCCCGGTCGTGTCGTCGTGCAGTGGGACAAGGAAGACTGCGCCGACATGGGCCTCATCAAGGTCGATCTGCTCGGCCTGGGCATGATGTCGGCGCTCCAGGACGCGCTCACCATCATCAACACGCAGAAGAGGGAACAGGGAACAGGGAACGGGGAACGGAAACAGCCACTGGTGGATCTGGCGCATCTGCCGCAGGACGACGCCACCGTCTGGCGCATGCTGCAGACGGCCGACACGGTAGGCCTGTTCCAGGTCGAATCGCGCGCGCAGATGGCCACGCTGCCGCGGCTCAAGCCGTCGTGCTTCTACGACCTCGTGGTGCAGGTGGCGATCATCCGCCCGGGGCCGATCGTCGGGCAGATGGTGCATCCCTACCTCGACCGCCGCGCCGGCCGCGAAGCCGTCACCTACGACCATCCGCTGCTCGAGCCGGTGCTGAAGCGCACGCTCGGCGTGCCGCTCTTCCAGGAGCAGCTGCTGCGCATGGCGATGGTGGTGGCCGGCTTCACCGGCGGGCAGGCCGAAGAGCTCCGGCGCGCGATGGGGTTCAAGCGCTCCGAGCAGCGTATGAAGGCGATCGAGGTACAGCTGCGTGCCGGCATGGCCGAACGCGGCATCTCGGGCGCGGTGGCCGATCGCATCGTGCTCTCGATCGGGTCGTTCGCGCTCTACGGCTTTCCCGAATCCCACGCCGCCAGCTTCGCGCTCATCGCCTATGCGAGCGCGTATCTCAAAGCGCACTATCCGTCGGCGTTCTACACGGCGCTCCTCAATAACCAGCCGATGGGCTTCTATCATCCGGCCACGCTGGTGAAAGACGCCCAGCGCCGCGGCGTGCGCTTCGCGCCGATCGACGTGCAGGAGTCCGACTGGGACTGCCGGGTGGACGTGGACGGCTCGATCCGTCTGGGCCTGCGATTCGTGGCCGGCCTGCGCGCGGATGTCGGGCGCATGATCGTGGCGAAGGGGCAGTCTGCGGCGGCGGAGGCGAGACACCGCGGCCAGCGTCCGCGCGAGGATCTCGGCGGCGCGCGGCCGAGCGCGCGCGCCGAAGCCCTGCCCGTGCGCTGCCCCAAGTGCGGCTGCGACGACCCGTCGATGCTCGAAGTGTCGGCCGGAGGGCAGACGATGCCGCTGCAGGTGGCAGAGCGGGCGTCGGCCTATGGGCGGGATGCTGACACCGCGTCGAACCGCGGTGGCCGGTCCCTGTTCTGCAATGTGTGTTCGCACCAGTGGACCGAAGGCGCCGCCGGCCGGCGCTTCCGGTCGCTCGACGACCTCATCAAGTCCACCGGCCTCCGGCGCGACGAAGTGACTGTGCTGGCGGAAGTGGGCGCGCTCAACTCGCTCGGCTACGACCGGCGCAGCGCGTTGTGGCAGGTGGAACGCGCCGTGCGTCCGGCGGGCGAGCTCCTCGAAGAACAGGGAGCAGAAGATGCAATCACGAGCCCGCTTCCCGAGATGTCCGCGGGCGAGCGCCTGGTGGCCGACTATGCCGGCACCGGGCTCACCGTGGGGCCACATCCCATGCGGTTCCGGCGGCACGAGCTGTCGATGAAGGGGGTGCTGCGCGCCATCGATCTGCCGCTCGTGAAGAGCGGACGGCGCGTGCGCACGGCCGGCATGGTCATCACCCGGCAGCGGCCGGGCACGGCGAAAGGCTTCGTGTTCCTCACGCTCGAAGACGAGACCGGCATCTCGAACGTGATCATCCGGCCGGATGTCTACGCGCGCGACAAGGCGATCGTGGTCGAATCACCCTTCCTGCTCGTGGAAGGCTGGCTGCAGATTCAGGACGGCGTCACTGCGATCAAGGCCGAGCGGCTGCAGCGGCTCGACGGGCTGCTGGCGTCGATGGCGGTCGAGTCGCACGACTTCCGGTAGACGCGTGTCCGGACAGGGCCGACGAGGGCCGCAGATCCTGCGACCTCTCACGGTGGTCGACGTTGCGGCTTCTGCGCGGCCCGCTCGACGTCGCGTCGGTGACTGCCCCATTTTCGTGTGAGGGCAGGTGGCACGCCATACGCAATGACGTTCGGTAGAATGGCAGGTGAGACATGCCGATGGCCGTGGAAGTCACCCGACGACGATTCACTGCGGACGAGTACCAGGCGATGGGGCGCGCGGGGATCCTGCGCGAGGGCGACCGCGTGGAACTCATCGACGGCGAGGTGCTGGCGATGAGCCCGATTGGCGCGCCGCACAACGGCGCCCTCAACCGTCTCAATCGGCTGTTCAATCAGCGCGTTGGGGACGCGGCGACCGTGCAGGCAGGCGGCGCCGTCAGGCTCGATGCCTACTCCGAGCCTCAGCCGGACCTCGTGCTGCTCAAGGCACGTCTCGATTTCTACGCGTCCGCTCTACCAGGCCCGTCAGACATCCTGCTCGCGGTCGAGATCGCACAGTCGTCATTGGCCTACGACCGTGGCATCAAAGCCGACCTGTATGCGCGCCGCCACGTGGCCGAATACTGGATCGTGGATCTGGTGCACGGAGTGGTCATTCGCCACACCGATCCCGTCGATGGTCGCTACCGCCATGTCGCGGTGGTGGCACACGACCAGCCGTTCGCCCCAACGCTGCTGCCCGACTGCGTCGTCACGACGCGCGACATCCTCGGCTGACCTCGCGCGCGTCGCCCCGCGCGTTACGTGCGCGCCGTCAGCTCTTCGACGGCGCGGTAGCCCTGATCAATCGCGGCATCCGTATAGGCGTAGGCCGCTGCGTCCGAGTTGGCGATGGCGATGCGTCCGTAGGTCGTGCGCGCGATCGCGCACGGCTCCTCGCCGCCCTCGAGCCAGAACGGATCAGCGAGCGAGTTGTACTGATACGCGTAGCCGTGCGGCCAGCGGTTCACCGTGATTCCGATGATGTCGCCGGCCGGATCGAATCCGCCGCCGCCGAGCATCCGCCCGAGCTGATCGCGGATGCCGCGCTCGATCGTCTCGAACGACGTGCGCAGAAGCTCGGCGCGTCCGGCCACGTGCTGCGCCGGACCGGGCAGCCCCGGCTTGCAGGCGGCCTTGGTCATATGGAGCACGATCGGGTCCGCGGGTGACTTCGTGTGCGTGTAGCTGCCGACACTCACGGGGAAGTCGAGGTTCGTCGATGCATGCCACATGCCTGGCGACGAGATGTTGTTCACCTTGAGCTTCTCGAACGCCGTCCACTGCTTCACGAAGATGTTCGTGTAGACGAGCGGCACTTTCTTCGCGTAGCGCAGCGCCGTGATCTGGGTCTCCGGCAGCTCCGGGCAGATGTGCGGGATGACGTGGTGCCAGCAGGCGAGCACCGCCGCCTTCGCACGCACCATGTGCACCTTGCCGTCGCGCACGTAGTGCACCGTCACGCCGCTTGCCGAGGCCGCCGGGCCGTCGTGCGCCACGCGCACCACGGTGCTGTTGAGGCGGATGCGCGCCGGTGACGCCGCATCATCGAGCTTCGCGTAGTCGATCGTCGCCGTCACGATGTCGTCGGCGGTCGTGCCGGGCACGGCGGCGGGAATCAGGCGCCGCACGAGCAGCCGTGCGATCGACGCGTTGCCGTCGGGGAAGTGGAAGTAGTACTCGTCGGCCTCCGGGTACTGTCTCGAGTCGTGGTTCTGGCCGGGGCCGTTCCCCGGCTCGAGGTTGAGCCCCTGGAATCCCGGCAGGCCGAGCGCCCACGCGTCCTGCGCCGGCACCGCGTCCACACCGAAGCCGAAGAGGCCGTAGGTGCGCGTCTGATAGATCGCAACGACCTGCGGATCGAGCGTCCACTCCTTCGTCACGAAGTCGGTGTAGCTCATGCGCGCGAGCTTCGCCTTCTTCTCGGCCGACGACAGGCCGGGATAGAGGTCCCGTTTCTCGGTATTCAGGCGCAGGATCTGCTGCTGGATCGCCGCCGGCAGCGGCGACTGCGCCAGGAACTCCTTCGAGGCGTTGCGCGAGGTGCCCACCACGAGCTTGTCGGCACCAAACGTCTCCTTGTCGAAGAACGTGCCGCCGGTGAGCCCGAGCGCCTTGTAGAGACCGCTGTCGAGCACCTGCTGGTAGCGCGAGACATCGATGCCCAGATTCGTAATGAGCGCCTTCGCCGTGGCGGAATAGGGCGCCGGGCTGTCGATCGACTGCGTGCCGCCGTAGCCGATCCAGGTCCGGCCGTTGTGCGTGAACTCGTTGCGTTTGGCGTGGCCACCGAAGTCGTCGTGGTTGTCGAGCACGAGGATCTTCGCGCCGGCGCCGGCCTTCTGCCGGAAGTAGTGCGCGGCCGCGAGCCCGCTGATGCCGCCGCCCACCACGATGAGGTCGTAGGTCTCGCGGCGGTCGATGGCACCGTCGAGCGGGAAGCCCCCCTCGCGCATCCGGTGGGCCTGCTCGAACGAGCCTTCGTGGTCGCCGCGCAGCCCGGTGAGCGACGGCGGGTAGTAGCCGGCCGCCTTCTCCAGTCCCGAGTCCGGCGGGACGGGCGGTTCGCCGGGGCCGCAGCCGGCCAGCACGCTGCCGGCACCGAGGCTCACGGCCACGCCGTTGATGAAGTCACGGCGGGTGATGGGGCGATCCATGCCGAGGTCGCGGTCGCGTCGGGTGCTCATGCGCGGGATTGTAGCTCCAACCGTCCGCCGCCGGCGCGCCTCCCGGGAGGGGCCGGCAACGGCCGTCCCACCGGGCGTCCCCACGAAGAGTCGGAAGGCCGATCCGAAGACTTGGATCGACAGAATGTCCGGTAACTCACCCGCATGTCATCGAACTGTTGTTCGGTCTTGACACCCACATGACAGGAGCAGACAATTCGGCCGCGTCTCATGTTCCGGCTAAAAGTCTGCCGACTCTTCCGGGGCGTGCGGGAGGTCTACATGCGATCTCGTTTGGTATGGATGTGTGCGATCGCGGCCCTGCTGGCCGCGCCGCTGTCAGGGTGGGCTCAACAGACTACCGGTAACCTGCGTGGTGTCGTGACCGACGATACCGGCGCGGTGCTGCCGGGCGTCACCGTCACACTGCGAGGGCGCGGCGTGCCTGGGGCGCCGACGTCGATCACGAACGAGCAGGGCATCTACCGGTTTCCGAATCTGCCGCCCGGCACGTACGACATCACCGTGGAACTGGCTGGCTTTGCCACCAGCACGCAGACCGGCATTCCAATCGCCCTCGGCGGCACCGCGGATGTGCCCGTGCAGATGAAGGTCAGCACGCAGCAGGAGACCATCACCGTCACGGCGGAAGCGCCGGTCGTTGACTCGGCCTCCACGCAGGTGGCCACCAACTACACGCGCGAGTGGGTCGAGAACATCCCGGTCCGCCGCTTCACGTTCTTCGACCTCATCAACGCCTCGCCCGGCGTCTCGCAGTCCACGCAGACCAGCTCACGGTCGCAGGCCTTCGGCTCGGCGGCCAACGAGAATCTGTATCTGCTCGACGGCACCGACTTCACCGCGCCGTTCACGGGCGCCGCGTGGCCCTGGCCCAACACCGACGCCATCGAAGAAGTGCAGGTGCTGTCGCTCGGCGCCAACGCTGAATACGGCAACGTGGCCGGCGCGGTCTTCAACATCGTCACGCGCCAGGGCAGCAACCAGTTCCACGGCGACACCAACTTCTACTACCAGAACCAGAGCCTGACCGGACGCAATACCACCACGGCGCAGGACAACGATTCGCCCTACAACCGCGCCAAGTTCCGCGACTCGACGACGCAGCTCGGCGGCCCGATCATGAAGGACAAGCTGTGGTTCTTCGGCTCGTTCCAGTACCAGGCCGACTGGGAGTCTCAGCCCGGAACACCGGCGGAGTTTCCGGCCAAGTCGCAGGCCAAGCGCTACTTCTGGAAGCTGAACTACAGCATCAACCAGAACCACCGCCTGCAGGCGCAGATGCACGACGACTTCTACGAAATCCCTGAGCGCGCGAGCCTGCGCACGGCGCCGAGCACCCTGTCGCTCAACAGCGGCCACAATCCATCGCCCGGCGTGCTCTACACCGCCGTCATCAACCCCACTACCGTGTTCGAAGCCCGCTACTCCGGCTTCTACGGCACGGCCGACACCCTGCCGCTCAACGGCGGGCCGAAGATCGCGCGCCGTTTCCAGGACCTCGACACCGGCAACATCACCGGCGGCATTTCGTACTGGTATGAGGGCACGTCATTCAAGACCGCGTTTGCCGGCAAGGTGACGAAGTACGCCGACAACTTCCTGGGCGCCCAGCACGACTTCAAGGTCGGCGTGCAGTACAACAGCGGTGGCGGCGAGAACCTGTTCGGACCGAATGACTACATCTACACCTATGGCGGCGTGCCCGACTACGGCTACACGCAGAACCCCTACTGGCAGGGCGGCCGCATGCGCGGTGTCGGCATCTATGCCGACGACACCGTGCGTGTCGGGCGTCTGACGCTGAACGTCGGTGTCCGCTACGACGCCAACAGGGGCTACTTCAACGACTTCCCGCTGCTCGACCGCAACGAGAACGTCATCGGCCGCAGCAACGGCGTCGACAAGCTGTTCGACTGGAACGTCTTCTCGCCGCGCCTGGGCGCCACGATCAAGCTGAACGACGACGGCACGACGCTGTTGAAGGCCAGCGCCGGGCGCTACTACCGCGGTGTGGTCACTGGTGAGTTCGACGCCGCGACACCCTCCATCGCGCCCCGCTTCGAGTTCAGCGGGTTGTACTCGCCGACGGGCGCGCCGCTCGGCCTGAGCCTGGTCACCGACAACTCGAATCTCCGGATCGATCCGAACTTCGAGAACCCCTACACCGACCAGTTCATCGCCAGCTTCGAGCACCAGCTCACGAGCCGCATCGGCGTGGCGGTGAGTGGTGTCTACAAGAAGAGCGACAACCAGTCCGGCTGGCGCGACATCGGCGGCACCTACGCACGTGTGCAGCGCACGGCCGAAGGCAAGACGTTCGACCTGCAGCAGCTCACGAGCGGCGCGGCCAGCCGCGTCTTCCAGCTCACCAATCCCGGCAACCTCTCCAGCACCTACCGGGGCGTGCACTTCCAGGTGAACAAGCGGATGTCGAACCGGTGGCAGGGCACCTTCGGTCTGACCCTGTCGAAGAGTGAAGGCACGCTCGGTTCGACGAACGCCCGCAGCGGGCCGACGACCAACGCCAACAGCACGGCCGGCGTGTTCGGGCAGAATCCCAACGACTACGTGAACGCCGACGGCCTGCTCATCGGCGACCGCCCTGTGGTCTTCAAGGCGAGCGGCGTCTACGAAATCGGCTGGGGCACCACGATTGCGGCCAACTACGGCTTCCAGTCGGGCCGCCCCTGGGGCCGTGAGGTCCGCTTCAGCGGCCTCGTGCCCGGCGCCACGCGCGTGCTCTACGAGCCACTGAGCGGCGACCGTCGCGTGGAACCGCTCAACCAGCTCGACATGCGGCTTGAAAAGGCGCTGAGCTTCTCGGGTGGCAAGATCGAGGGCGCGGTGTTCGGCGACCTGCTGAACGTGCTGAACAACGACGGCACGCAAAGCGTGCTCGACCGCCGGTTCGTCAGCGCCAACTTCGGCGTCGGGTCGTCGTTCGTGCTGCCGCGCCGCCTGATGATCGGCGCGAAGTTCCGGTTCTGACGACAGGGACTGGGGACTAGAGGCCTGGGGGCTGGCGCTCGTCAGCATCAGACGTCAATATGCGAAGGGCGGCTCCTCGGAGCTGCCCTTCGTGTGTACGGCGTACGGCGAGAGACTCGCGGCGTCCTGCGGGACAGGGTCGGCTCTAGCGCTGGAGAGCGGCGCGGCGCTGCTCGAAGGCCGCGGCCAGCGCCGCGTCACCTCCGTCGCGGGCGAGGGCCGCAGCGACGCCGAGCGCCTCGGCCGCGTCACGTGTGCGCCCCGTGGCGGCCAGCGCCTGCGCGAGCGTGTCGAGCACGCGCACGTCGCGTCCGCCGGTCGCATCGTTGAGCTGCGCGGCCAGCCTGAGCGCCTCGGCGGGATCGCGCAGTGTGGCCGGTTCGGCGGTGACCAGGAGGCGCGCCAGATTGCCCGTGAGCGCAAGATCGCCGGGCGCGAGGCGCAGGCTCTCGCGAAGCAGGTCGAGCGCCTCGGCGTTCCTGTTCTGCGCGGTCAAGGCGAACGCCAGCGCGCTCGCCACCGCCGGATCGCGGTCGCCGGCCTCGCGCGCCGCCGCGAGGTCCGCCGCCGCGGCGTCGAGGCGGCCGGTTTCCATGAGCGCCATGCCGCGGTTCCGGCGCAGTCGCACGCGGCCGGGCGCGGCCTCGAGCGCGCGGGAGTAGGCCGCAACGGCGGCGAAGAAGCGCCGGTCTCCTGCGGCGTCGTTGCCCGCGGCCTCTTCGCGATCGGCGACCAGCGTATTCAGCTGGGCGCGGCCGGGGCTGTGATCCGGCACGAGCGTCAGCAGCCGCTGCAGTTCCGACATGGCCGCGTCCGGCTGCCCGGCGGCGACGTGCGCGAGCGCCAGGTTGTAGAGGGCGACGTCGTTGTTCGTATCGAGCCTGACGGCTGTGGACCACAGCGTCACGGAGTCCCGCCAGATCTCGGCGCGCGACAGGCTGGCCTGCGCCAGGAACACCGCGGCGCCGCCCGCGGCCACGAAGGCCCAGCGGCGCACCAGCGGTCCGGCGGACGCCAGTGCGGCTGCCAGGCCCACAGACAGCACCATGGCCGGGCCGTACGTATAACGGTCGGCGGTGACCTGCAGCCCCGACGGCAGCAGGCCGACGACCGGCACGAGCAAGGCGAGATAGCTGCCCCACACGGCCACCGACACACGGCGCGACCAGAGGGTGCCGGTGGCGATGACGACGACCGCCGTGGCAATCGCGGCGACGAGCGCGACGCCCCAGTTGGCCTCGGCCACGCGCGGCAGCACGTCGAGCGGGGACGCGACGCCAGGCGCGAGCGAACGCCAGACGTACAGCGCCGGGTGGGTGAGCGTCCAGGCGAGTCTCGGCGCGAGTCCGATGTCGGCGAGCGTCTCTGCGTGGCGTGCCGAGGCTTCCACGGCGGCGAGCGGCAGCGCGATGGCGACGAACGGCCACGTGGCCCGCCAGACGTCCGCCGGCCGGCGCGGCGGCGCGTGACGAACGGCGAGCGCCACGAGGCCAAGCACGAGCGGAAAGAGCGGCGCGGTGACGCGTGCCAGCTGCGACACGGCAAAGAGCCCCACGGCGAGCCAGCGCTGCCGTTCGTCGCCCTCGCGGACCCACCGCAGCCAGCAGCCCATGGCCACGAGCAGCGGTCCGTACGACAGCAGGTACGGCAGCGCGCTCGCCCAGGCGACCGGCTCGACCCGCATGGGATGGACGGCAAAGAGCAGCGCCGCCGCCGCCGCGAGCCACCACCGATCGGGGTCGCGTTCCGCCCGCACGACCCGGGCGGTCAGCCACAGCAGGAACCCGGCGTTCAGCGCGTGCAGGACGAGTGCCAGTACGTGGACGCGCGTGGCGGCGAGCGGCGTGCCGGTTGTCCGGTAGGCCAGCCACGACAGCGGTTGGTAGTGGTCCATGTGCGTCGTCGTGAACGCCCAGCGCACCACCTCGGGCCATGACGCCGCCAGCGCCTGATTGTTCGCGAGCGCGTCGTGATCGTCCCAGTTGAGGAAACCGTACCCCGCCACCGCCTGGAACGTGACGACCGTCGCCGCCACCACGACGACGAGCGCGAGCGCCCGCGTCATCGTGCGAGCTCGGCGAGTCTGTCGCGGGCCGGCCGGAAAGCCGGATCCAGCGTGAGCGTGCGGCGGAACCACTCGGCCGCCTCCGGCTGCCCGCTGCGCTGCAGGACGAGCCCGAGGTTGTAGGCATACCGGGCGTTGGTTGCATCCCGCTTCACCGCTTCACGAAAGGCCTGCGCGGCCTCCCCGTGCTGGCCGCCGCCGCCGAGCACCATGCCGAGCGAGTTCCAGAAGTCGGCCACGTGCGGATCGAGCGTGGTCGCCTCGCGGAAGCGCGCGAGCGCCGCGTCGGGCTGGCCGGTGGAGAGCAGCAGCTCGCCCATGCGCCACCGGACCAGCGCGTCGTTCGGCGCCAGCGTCGCCACCCGTCCGAAGGCCGCCATCGCGCGCGTCGCGTCCCCGAGGGTCTGCCACACCTGGCCTTCGCGGTCGTAGAGCAGCGGCTCGTCGGGGGCGTCCTTCTGTCCCTGCTGGAGCGCGGCAATCGCGCCGGCCAGATCCTTGCGCGCGATGCGCGCGTTGGCGAGGCTCACGTGCGCGGCGGTGAAGGCCGGCATGATGGCGAGGCTGCGGCTGAAGCTGGCTTCGGCCTCGCGATGCCGGCCGAGCCCGGCGAGGGCCTCGCCGAGATAGAAGTGGAGCTGGAACGAGTCGGCACCTTCGTCGCGCAGGCGCCGGAAGCGCGCCGCGCTCTCGGCAAACCGCTTCTCCTGCAGCAGCGTCAGGCCCTCGCGCATCAACCCGCTCAGCAGGCTGAACTCCGCGATCTTGTCCTTCGGATCGGCGCCCTGCGCCACCGAGTCCTTCGGGGCTCCGGGGCTGACATACCCGAGCGCGCCGAGCTTCTGCAGCGTCTCGGCCGACACCGCGGGACGGCTCGCCGGGTCGAGGGCGCGGGCGCGCTCGGCCTTGAGTAGTGCTTCGAGCGACGCCCTGAGGCGCCTGGCCGTGACGGTGTTGCTGGTGGAGAGATCGCGGGTCTCGCCGGGGTCGGCGCCAAGATCGTAGAGTTCGGGCCGCGGCGCCAGGATGTACTTCCATGGGCCATCGCGCAGGACACGCAGATCGCTCCACTGGTAGTGGACGAGTGGTGTGAGCGACTCGGCGTAGGTCGTGGCCGGTTCCGGCGCCGCGCCCTGCGTGAGAGCCGCCGCCAGGCTGCGGCCGGTCACCCCGGACAGGGCCGGCAGTCCCAGGAGTTCGAGCAGCGTGGGCGTGACATCGACGAGGCGGAAGGTAGGCGCGAGCGTCTGACCGGCCCGCACGCCGGGACCGCGTACCACGAGCGGCACCCGCAGCGTCGTTTCGTAGGCGAAGAAGCCGTGGCCGGTCTCCCCATGCTCGCCGAGCGCTTCGCCGTGGTCGGCGGTGATGAGCACGAGGGCGTCGCTCCAGAGTCCGCGGCGTTCCAGGCTGCTGCGCAGCCGTCCGAGCAGCATATCGGTCCAGGCCACCTCGCCGTCATAGGGACGGTCGGCGTACTGGGAGGCGAAGGGCTCCGGCGGATCGTAGGGATCGTGCGGATCGTAGAGATGCACCCAGAGTGCCGTGCGCGGCGCCTGCGCGGCCGGTGGGCGCGCATCGAGCCACTGCTCGAGCCGGGTGAGCGTGACGTCGCCGCGGCGTTGCGCCTGGGCGATCGAGGGCGGGCCGTCGGCGCCGGCCGTGTCCACGTCGTCATCGTAGTGGTCGAAGCCGCGATCGAGGCCCGATGACGAGGCCAGCACGAAGCTCGAGACGAAGGCGGCGGTGGTGAAGCCCGCCGCCTTGAGCGACGCGGCGAGCGTCGGTACGTCGCCCGCGAGCGGCAGCGAGATGTTGTCGCGGACGCCGTGTTCGGCCGGGTAGCGTCCCGTGAAGAGCGTCGTGTGGGAGGGCCGCGTGATCGGCACATGGGTCGTGGCGTCGAGTGCGCGCACGCCTTCCCGGGCCAGCTCGTCGAAGTGGGGCGTGGGCACGGTCGTGCTGCCGTAGGCCCCGAGGCGGTCGGCCCGCAGGGTGTCGAGCGTCACGATCACGAGGTGCCGCGGCGTCGAGGCCTGGGCCGGCGCCGCGGGCGCCGTCTCGCGGCCGCAGCCGGCGACGGCCGCCACCGCGAACGCCGCCAGCATGCGCCGGCCTGCGCGCCCGGTCATCGGCGCTGCTCCAGGCGGCGGGCCAGGGCCACCTGCCGGGCCGCCTCGTTCTCGCGGCCAAGCCGCGAATAGACGTCGGCCAGCACGTAGTGCCCGAGCGGCGCAATCGACGCGGCGGGGCGCCGGTCGAGGCCGTCACGCGCCGCGCGCTCGGCGCCCGCCAGGTTGCCGGCGTCGAGCAGCGCCTTGGCCAGATACAGGTAGCCTTCGGCGAAGTCCGGGCGCGCCTCGACCGCCGCCCGGAAGCGGCTGGTCGCGTCGGCCAGGCGGCCCTCCTTCATCAGCAGCTTGCCCAGATTGAACTGCGCGCCGTAGTTCTTCGGGTTGGCGGCGATCTCGGCGTCGTA
>JBIKUN010000079.1:0-21122 GCA_044347565.1 Vicinamibacterales bacterium
AGAGCGAACATCCCGCCGACGATGACGCCCGGCACGACCTGCGTGGCCACAACTTCGAGCGGCCCCGGAAAGTACTTGAGCAGCTGGAACAGCGACAGGAAGTACCACTCGGGACGCGGAATGTAGCTGGCGTCGGCGGGATTGGCGATCTCGTCGAGATGCGCCGGCAGCATGAGCGCCGCGGTGAAGAGCGCCGCGAACACCGCCGCCATCATCAGCGTGTCCTTCGCGACATGCCACGGATAGAACGGCACCGGCGCGCCGGCCTGCGGCGAGATCGGTCCGGAGATGCCGTGCTTCCGCATGAGCGCGATGTGCGCGACGAGGAAGACGAGCAGGGCGCCCGGCAGCAGGAACACGTGCGCCGCGTACCAGCGGCCGAGCGTGAGCGCGCCGAGTTCGTCACCGCCGCGCAGCACGTTCGCGAGGAACCCGCCGATGACCGGCGAGCTCTCGGCGACGCTGATGGTCACGGTGGTGGCCCAGTAGGCCTTCTGGTCCCACGGCAGCAGGTAGCCGCTCAGCGAGAACCCGAGGATGACGAGGAGCAGCACGAGCCCGGTCATCCAGGTGACCTCACGCGGCGCCTTGTAGGACCCGGTGAGAAAAACGCGCAGCAGGTGCACGACCGCCGCCACCACGATGAAGCTGGCGCCCCAGAAGTGCAGCCCGCGCATGAGCGCGCCGAGCGGCACCTGGGTCATGAGATATCGCAGGCTGTCGTAGGCCAGCGCCGGCGACGGCACGTAGTACATCGACAGGCCGATGCCGGTGAGCACCTGGCAGCCGATGAGCAGCGCGACGACGCTGCCGGTCGTGAAGAGCCAGCCGGTGCCGGGCGGCAGCGGCTCGTCGAGCGCGTGCGCCGTGAGCGCGCGAAAGCCGGTACGTGAGTCGAGCCAGTCGAGCATCGCGGTCCACATCGTCGCGCCCTCAGACCTGGACGACGACATCAGTGCCGTCGATGCGCGCCTCGATGCGGCGCAGGGGGGCTGGCGGTGGGCCATCGAGCACGGACCCGTCCGCATCGTAGACTCCGCCATGGCACGGGCAGACGAAGTGCTTCGACGCGTCGTCGTAGCGGGTGCGGCAGCCAAGGTGGGTGCAGGTCGAGTCCAGCACGCGCACGCCGGCTGCGTCACGCTGGATGTAGACCACGCGGCGGTCGACGACCTGGCGGTAGCCGTCCTGCCGGATGAGCCGCAGCGTCACCGGCGTCGGCACGCCGTCGGCCAGATCGGTGACCGACGCCGCGCGCTGCCAGGTGCGCGAATGGGCGGAGAAGCCCGGCGCCAGGGCGGCGCCGCCGACCACGTAGGTGACCGCGCCGCCAATGGCCGCCTGAACGGCGATGACGAAACGCGACAGGAAGTTCCTGCGCGCGTGTGACTCCGGGAGCGAACCGGCAGTGCTCATGCGATTACCCTCGACGTGCTCTTGGGACTCGCGCCGGCGCAGGCGGCGATCCCCACTCCACTGGCGAGTGAGCTGCCGCTGATTATACGGACCGCTTCGCGGTGACGGTGTCTAGCGTTGTCTTGTTTGTTCAGAGGCTGTCTCTCGGTGCGGGAAGGCGTGCCCGGCCGTCACGGGCTGTGCTACAAGAGGAGAACTCTTCGCCACCCGTGGATCCCGCATCACAGCTTTCGTCCCTTGCGTCCGGCGCGCGGCCCTGGCCGCAGGCCTGGCCGGGCCGCCTCGTGGTCGTGCGTGGGCCGGCGGAGGCACGGCAGGCCGTGGCGCGACAGCTGCTCGCACAACTCGTCGCCGACGCGCCTGACGCACGGCTGCTGCCGACACCGCCCGCGTCCGACTGGCCCTTCCACCATCCACTCGTGCCGGCCGTCGGCGCCGGCGAGACGCCGGGTGTGGTCGTCGTACCCGATCTGCACGAGGCCTTCGTGAACGCCCAGACGAATGCCACGCGCCTGGTGACGACGCAGCCGCTGTATCTGCTGGCGCTCTGGACCGAGTACCTCGACGCGCATCCCGGCGTGCGGTTCCTCGCCACGATCGATGCCGACTGCGCGCGGACCCACGCCCCTGAAGCGCTCGACGGCCGCGGCGCCTGGCGGCAGGTGGCATGGATCGACGCACTGGAGCCGGCCGATGCGCCGCATCAGGACGCGGAGCCCGCACCGGTGTGGGCCGGCCTGCCACAGGCGTTCCGCGCGGCCACGCCGGCCGCGCGGCTGACGGGCGCCGGCCGCGCGCTCGACGCCGCGCGCACGCCCGCACATCTGCTGGCGATGGCCAGCGTCTGCATGGAAGTGAACGACCTCGGTAACGCCGGGGACCTGCTGCACGAGGTCCTGGCGGCTGCGCCCGACTGGGCCGCCGCCCATTTCGAGCGCGGCAAGTGGTGCCTGCGCACCGACGACATGCCGGCTGCCGCCGCGGCGTTCGGCACGGCCGCGCGTCTCCTGCCCGCCTTCGCCTCGGCCGCTGCCAACTGGGGCGCGACCCTCGGCGAACTCGATCGGCCCGACGAAGCGCTCGCGGCCTTTTCGGCCGCGCTGGCGGCCGATCCGGACAACCCGCAGACGATCAACAACGTCGGCGTCGTCTCGCGGGAGCTCGGCCGTCTCGCCGACTCCGAAGCCGCCTTCCGTACCGTCATCCGGCTCACACCGGATCTGGCCTTCGGGCACTACAATCTGGGGCATACCCTGTTCCTGCAGGGCCGCTACCAGGCATCGCTCGCGGCGTATCAGACCGGTCAACGGCTCGATCCGGCGCGGAATCCGGTGCAGGCCAGCCGCCTCGCCCTGGCGAAGCTCGCGACGGGCGACGCTGCCGGGGCGCTGCGGGATTTGCAGGGATGTATGGCGAACCTGCCGCGCGACTACCGGCGGCAGCTGCTCGGCGACACGCAGTCGGTGGCCTGGGCGCTGCTGTCGGCCGCGCCCGACCTGCGCGACTGGCGGGTCGTGGGCGACTGGCTGGCGGCGGAACTGGCGCGCGCCTGACCGCGGACGACGGAGACGAGAGGAGTGGCCATGGCCGACGGAACCCCCGCCCCGACACCCGCCTCATCCGGCGATCGACGTCCGCACTGGCTCGGCCAGGTGCTCGACGACCGCGGCATCCGCCTGGCCACGGGCCTCGCCGTCGTCGTCGCGATTCCCGTCGCCGTGCTCTTCTACTTCCAGTTCCGATCGATCAACGACCTCGCGAGCACGTCGTCGGTCGTGCTGCGGCAGCTCAGTCAGGAAACCGCCGACGCCACCGCCCGTGAAGTCGAGGATACGCTCAAGCGTCCGCACATCGGCGTGCTGCTGGCCGTGCCGCAGGCGCGCAGCGACGTGATGGACCGGGCGTGGATGGACGACGTGCTGCGCCAGGGCCTCGAGGAGAGCCCGTTCGTCGAGGCCTTCTACGTCTGGTCGCAGGTCTCGCCCGAAGCGCGCGACCGCCTGTTCGTCTACAACCGCGACAGCCTTGCCGATCAGTCAGCCGATCTGGAACGCCGCTTCCGCGACGCGCCGAGCGTCGGCGCCGTCATCCTGCCGCGGCTGCGCCAGCTCCTCGAGCACAAGCGCGCCATCGTCGCCTTCCCCGCCACGATCGGCGGCCGCCGCAAGTACGTGCAGGCGCAGCTGCGCTTCCCGAGCGCCGCCCGCGACTCGTTCTCGAGCTTCGTGGCGCTGGTCGTCGACGCGGAAGACATCCGGACGCGCCATCTGCCAGAGATGATGAAGGCGCGCCTGGCGACGGTACAGCACCTGGGCGGCTTCCCGCAGCTCGACCTGACGCTGCGCGACGGCAAGGGCCGGCTGCTGTTCTCCTCGGCGCCGGCCGGGGCCGCGGTGTTCGTGGACCAGCGGAGCTTCCCGCTCGTGTTCTTCGACCGCGAACTGCTCGAGTACGCCGCGCCGGTCGAGGTCGAACCCGAGACGTGGACGCTGCAGACCGGCTTCGGCGGCCAGACCATTGCCGTCATTGCCGAATCGAGCAGCCGGCCGCAGCTGGCCCTCATGGCCATCCTCGCCCTCATCATGGCGGCCGGTGTGTTCTTCGTCGCCGGCGCGGCAGCGCGCGAAGTGCGCCTCGCCGAGCTCAAGTCGAACTTCGTGGCCTCGGTGTCGCACGACCTCAAGACGCCGCTGGCGCTCATCCAGCTCTTCGCCGAGACGCTCGAGCTCGGCCGCGTCCGCACGCCTGAGCGGGCCGCCGAGTACTACCGGATCATCAACGGCGAGGCGAAGAAGCTCACGCGCCTCATCGAGAACATCCTCGACTTCTCGCGCATGGAGGCCGGCCTGCGGCCCTACCGGCAGTTGCCGGCCGACCTGGGTGAGGTCACCTGCGACGTGGTGGCGCGGCTGCAGAGCCAGTTCGAGCAGGGACGTTTCTCGGTCACGACACGCGTCGAGCCCGGACTGCCATCGGTCGACATCGACACCGGCGCGGTGCAGCAGGCGATCGAGAACGTGCTCGCCAACGCCATGAAATACTCACGCGAACACCGCGACATCGATGTCGTGGTCGAGCGGCTGCCGGGACATGTCGGCGTGCGGGTGACCGACCACGGCATCGGCATCCCGACGCACCTGCAGCGCCGCATATTCCGCAAGTTCTTCCGCGTCGAGAGCAGTCTCGGCGGCGGCCCGCAGGGCTGCGGACTGGGTCTCGCCATCGTGGACCACACGATGCGCGGCCACGGCGGCTCGGTGAGCGTCGACAGCGAGCCCGGCGAAGGCAGTGCGTTCACGCTCGCCTTCCCGATTCCGGCCGGCACGGCCGAGGCGTACGGAGACAGACATGAAGCGCATTCTGGTGATCGAGGACGAGCCGCAGATGCTGCTCGGTCTGCGTGACAATCTCGAGCTCGAAGGGTACGAGGTGCAGACCGCCTCGGACGGCGAGCAGGGACTGGTGCGCGCGGCGGCCTTCAATCCCGACCTCGTCATCCTCGACCTGATGCTGCCGCGCAAGAACGGCTTCGACGTCTGCCGCGAGCTGCGCGAGCGGTCGGCGTCGACGTCGATCGTCATGCTGACGGCGCGCTCGGCCGAGACCGACAAGGTGCTCGGCCTCGAGCTCGGCGCCGACGACTACGTCACCAAGCCCTTCTCGATCACGGAGCTCCTGGCCCGGGTGCGCGCGGTGCTGCGGCGCACCACCTCACGGCCGCACACCGAGGACACCGTGCGTATCGGCGACCTCGAGGTCGACTTCAAGCTGCACCAGGCGCGGCGCGAGAAGCGGCGCGTCGAGTTTACGGCCCGCGAGTTCGAGCTGCTCCGCTACTTCGTGCAGCACAAGGGCAGGGTCGTGACGCGCGAGCAGATCCTCAACGAAGTGTGGGGCTACGAGGAGTTCCCGACCACCCGGACCATCGACAACTTCGTCGCCAAGCTGCGCCAGAAGATCGAGCGGGCGCCGCACGAGCCCGAACACATCCTCACCATCCACGGCAGCGGCTACAAGTTCGTCGGCTAGCGCCGACCGGGCCGCCCGGTCCGGTTACACTCAAGGCCCGGAGGCCCATTGGACGCCAAAACCCTGCTCATCGCCTCGATGGTCGCGCTCACCCTCGTCTACCTGACGCGCTGGTTCCTGGTGGCACGCGCCAGATTGGCGGCCGGCGGACACGGGGCGCATGAGCCCGTCTGGCCGACGCCGCTGCAGCTCTTCATCGGCGCCGTGACCAACTTCTTCGACACCCTCGGCATCGGCTCGTTCGCGCCGACGACGGCGCTCTTTCGAGCATGGAAGCTCGTGCCGGACGAGCAGATCCCCGGCACACTGAACGTCGGCCACGTCGTGCCGACGGTGACCCAGGCGGTCATCTTCACCACGCTCGTGAAGGTCGAGTTCACGACACTGGCGCTGATGCTTGCGGCAGCGGCGTGCGGCGCCTGGTTTGGCGCCAGCATCGTCGCGGGCTTGTCTCGACGAGCCGTCCGCCTGGGCATGGGAACCGCGCTGCTCGGCGCCGCCGTGATTGTCCTCGCGCAGATTCTCGACGTCGTGCCGTCCGGCGAGGCGCTGGCGCTCAGTGGGACCAGACTCTGGATCGGAGTCGGGGTGAATCTCGTGCTCGGGGCCCTCATGACGCTGGGCCTCGGCCTCTACGCCCCCTGCATGGTGCTCGTGAGCCTCCTGGGCATGGACCCCTCGGCGGCATTTCCAATCATGATGGGTTCGTGCGCGGTGCTCATGCCGGTCGCCAGCTTCCAGTTTCTGAACCGAGATGCCTACAACCTGCGCGCCGCCCTTGGCCTTGCCCTCGGCGGCCCGCTCGCAGTGATTGTCGCGGTGAAGCTCTTCACCTCGCTGCCGACGCCCGTGGTACGCGGGTTGGTGCTCTGTGTGGTGCTTTACACGGCCGTGACCCTGCTCTTTGCCGCCACGAGCAAGAAGCCCGCGTAGGCGCCACCACTCCTTTCCGCGACGTCGAAAAAGAAAAGGGCCGCGCGATGCACTCGCGCGGCCCTTCGTGTTGTTGCGGCCGCAGGAAGAGTCCTGGGACGCACAGCGCCCCAGTTCCCGCCATCCGGTCGATCTACTCGGCGGGATCGCCGCTCCGGACCACCGGCTCTTCCGGTTCGACCAGGTACTCGAGTTCGCGGTCGAGCTCGAGTTCGTCGTCCGCCGGCTGCGGCGGCGCCGGCGGCGGCGGCGGTTCGTCCGCAGGGATGGTCAGGTGGCGATACCACCAGAAGCCCGTGCCGGCGGGGATGAGCCGGCCCATCGTGACGTTCTCCTTCAGGCCGCGCAGGTGATCGACCTTGCCGGAGATGGACGCCTCGGTGAGCACGCGGGTGGTTTCCTGGAACGACGCCGCCGAGATGAACGACTCGGTCGACAGCGACGCCTTGGTGATACCGAGCAGCAGCGGCTGCGCCGTGGCCGGACGGCCGCCGTCGGCGAGCACGCGTTCGTTCTCGCTCAGGAAGCGGAACTTGTCGACCTGCTCGTCGATGAGGAACTCGGTGTCGCCCACGTCCTCGACGCGCACCCAGCGGAGCATCTGCCGCACCATCACTTCGATGTGCTTGTCGTTGATGTTCACGCCCTGCAGGCGATAGACCTCCTGCACCTCGTTGACGAGGTACTTCTGGAGTTCCTTCTCGCCGAGCACGTGGAGGATGTCGTGCGGATTGCTCGGACCATCCATCAGCGGATCGCCCGCGCGCACGCGCTCGCCGTCCTGCACATTGACGTGCACGCCGCGCGGAATCGAGTACTCGCGGGGCTCACCGCCGCCCTCGTCTGGCACGATGTGGATCTTGCGCTGGCCCTTCACGACGCCACCGTGCTTGACCGTGCCGTCGATCTCGCTGATGACCGCCGGATCGCGCGGCTTGCGGGCCTCGAAGAGCTCGACCACGCGCGGCAGACCGCCCGTGATGTCCTTCGTCTTCGTGGTCTCGCGCGGGATCTTGGCGATCACGTCGCCGGCCTGCACCTCTTCGCCGTCCTGCACCATCATGTGCGCGTGGACCGGCATGATGTACTTGCGGCCGACCTTGCCATCAGCGCCGCGGACTTCCACCGCCGGCTGCTTCTTTTCGTCGGCCGAGTCGACGATGATGAGCCGCGACAGGCCGGTGATCTCATCGAGATCCTCGTGCACCGTCACGCCTTCGATGATGTCCTTGAAGCGGATCTGGCCGCTCTCTTCCGTGAGGATCGAGAACGTGTAGGGATCCCACTCGACCAGCACCTGGTTCGGTTCGACCTTCTGGCCGTCCTTCACCCGGAGGTGCGCGCCGTAAACCACCTGGTAGCGCTCGCGGTCGCGGCCCTTGTCGTCCTGCACCACGATGTGGCCGTTGCGGTTCATGACGATGAGGTCGGCCGGGCCGCCGGGCGTCTTGGTGCGCTCGACCACCTGGAGGTTGTCGAAGCGCGCGATGCCCCTGTGCTTGGCATCGAGCATCGACTGTTCCGACACCCGCGACGCCGTGCCGCCGATGTGGAACGTGCGCATCGTGAGCTGCGTGCCGGGTTCACCGATCGACTGCGCGGCGATGACGCCGACCGCGAGGCCGAGTTCGACGAGCTTGCCGGTGGCCAGATCGCGGCCGTAGCAGTGGGCGCAGACGCCGCGGCGCGACTGGCAGGTCAGCACCGAGCGGATCTTCACCTTCTCGATACCGGCGTCCTGCACTTCGGCCGCCTTGTCTTCGTCGATGACGTCGTTCACGTCGAGCACGACGTTGCCGGTCACCGCGTCGACGATGCGCTCGAGTGACACGCGGCCGATGATGCGGTCGCGCAGTGGTTCGATAATCTCGCCACTTTCGACGATGGCCCGCGACTCGATTCCGTCGACGGTGCCGCAGTCGTACTCGGAGATGATGACGTCCTGGGCGACGTCGACGAGACGGCGGGTCAGGTAGCCCGAGTCGGCGGTCTTGAGCGCCGTGTCGGCGAGGCCCTTGCGGGCGCCGTGCGTCGAGATGAAGTACTCGAGCACCGAGAGGCCTTCGCGGAAGTTCGCGCGGATGGGCTGCTCGATGATCTCGCCCGACGGCTTCGCCATCAGGCCGCGCATGCCGGCCAGCTGGCGAATCTGCTGCTTGCTGCCGCGGGCGCCCGAGTCGGCCATGATGTAGACCGGGTTGAACGTGCGCCCTTCGCGATCGAGCTTCTCCATCTCGGAGAACATCTCGTCGGCGACCTTCTCGGTCACGTCCGACCACACCGCGATGATCTTGTTCTTGCGTTCGCCGTTGGTGATCGCGCCCTCGAGATACTGCTGCTCGACGCGGATGACCTCGTCGCTCGCCTTCGAGACGAGCTCCGGCTTGTTCTTCGGGATGATCAGGTCCTTGATGCCGACCGACAGGCCCGAGCGGGTGGCGTAGGTGAAGCCGGTCGTCTTCAGGCTGTCGAGCATCTCGACCGTGAGCGGCAGCCCGTGGTGAAGGTAGCAGCGCTGGACGAGCTGCTGCAGGCCCTTCTTCTTGAGCAGGCCGTTCACGAACGGCATCCCCTTGGGCAGCGCGGCGTTGAACAGCACGCGGCCCACGGTGGTGTTGATGATCTTGTTCTCGACCACCTGCACGTCGGTGTGCAGGACGTCCTGGTCGTCGCGCGCCGCCGTCAGATCCTGCAGCGGGCCGGTGTAGCGGAGCCGGATCGGCGTGAGCGTCTCGACCTCACCGGCCTCGAGCGCCAGCGCGACGTCGTCGATGCTGCCGAACGCGCGGCCTTCGCCCTTGGCGCCGGTCTTCGACTTCGTCATGTAGTAGCAGCCGAGCACGATGTCCTGCGAGGGCACCGTGATGGGCGCGCCGTTGCTCGGCGAGAGCACGTTGCGCGACGACATCATGAGCTCGGTGGCTTCGATCTGCGCTTCCGGCGACAGCGGGATGTGCACCGCCATCTGGTCGCCGTCGAAGTCGGCGTTGAACGCCGTGCAGACGAGTGGGTGGATGCGGATGGCCTTGCCCTCGACCAGCACCGGCTCGAACGCCTGGATGCCCAGGCGATGGAGCGTCGGCGCGCGGTTGAGCAGCACCGGATGCTCCTTGATCACCTCTTCGAGCACGTCCCACACTTCGGGACCCTGCTTCTCGACCATCTCCTTGGCCTGCTTGATGGTCGCGACGAGGCCCCGCTCTTCGAGCTTGTTGTAGATGAACGGCTTGAAGAGCTCGAGCGCCATCTTCTTCGGCAGACCGCACTGGTGGAGCTTCAGCTCCGGTCCGACGACGATGACCGAACGGCCCGAGTAGTCGACGCGCTTGCCGAGCAGGTTCTGCCGGAACCGGCCCTGCTTGCCCTTGAGCGTGTCCGACAGCGACTTGAGCGGGCGATTGTTGGCGCCGCGCAGCACGCGACCGCGGCGGCCGTTGTCGAACAGCGCGTCGACGGCCTCCTGCAGCATGCGCTTTTCGTTGCGGATGATGACGTCAGGCGCCTTCAGCTCCATGAGCTTCTTGAGGCGGTTGTTCCGGTTGATCACCCGGCGGTAGAGGTCGTTCAGGTCGGAGGTCGCGAAACGGCCGCCATCGAGCGGCACGAGGGGGCGCAGTTCCGGCGGAATCACCGGCACCACGTCGAGAATCATCCACTCGGGCTTGTTGCTCGACTTGCGGAACGAGTCGACGACCTTGAGCCGCTTGGCGTACTTCAGCTTCTTCTGCGCCGAGGTCTCCGACCTCATCTTCTCGCGCAGTTCGACAGCCAGCGTCTCGATCTGGACCCGCTTCAGCAGTTCCTTGATCGCCTCGGCGCCCATCTGCGCCTTGAACTTGGTGAATCCGTATTCCTCACGCGCCTTGCGGAACTGATCCTCGTTGAGGAGCTGGTTCTGCTTGAGGTCGGTGTCGCCCGGATCGACGACAACGTAGGCTTCGAAGTAGAGCACGCGCTCGAGATCCCGCAGCGGAATGTCGAGCAGGTGGCCGATGCGGCTCGGCAGTCCCTTGAAGAACCAGACGTGGCTGACCGGCGTGGCCAGGCGGATGTGGCCGAGGCGCTCGCGGCGCACCTTGGCCTGCGTCACTTCGACGCCGCACTTGTCGCAGATCACGCCGCGGTGCTTCATGCGCTTGTACTTGCCGCAGAGGCATTCCCAGTCGGTGATCGGCCCGAAGATCTTCGCGCAGAACAGGCCGTCACGCTCCGGCTTGAACGTGCGGTAGTTGATCGTCTCCGGCTTGGTGACTTCGCCGAACGACCACTGCTCGATCTTCTCAGGTGACGCGAGGCTGATGCGGATCGCGTCGAAGTCGGCGCGAAGCGCGGTCTTGCTGTCCGTGAAGCTTGGTCTCAACATGGAATCCTCAGCCCTCCAACACCGGTTCGGCCGGCACGTCGATTACGTCGACCGGCCGCCGCTTCGTGGAAATCAGCTCCACGTCGAGGCAGAGCGACTGCAGCTCGCGGATGAGCACGTTGAACGACTCGGGCAGGCCAGGAGTGAAGCTGGCGTCGCCCTTGACGATCGACTCGTAGATCTTGGCGCGGCCCGTCACGTCGTCGGACTTGGCCGTGAGCAGTTCCTGGAGGATGTGCGCGGCGCCATACGCCTCGAGCGCCCACACTTCCATTTCGCCGAAGCGCTGGCCGCCGAACTGCGCCTTGCCGCCCAGCGGCTGCTGGGTGATGAGCGAGTACGGCCCGATCGAACGCGCGTGGATCTTGTCGTCGACCAGGTGCGAGAGCTTGAGCATGTAGATGTAGCCGACGGTCACCGGCTGCTCGAAGAGGTCGCCGGTCAGACCATCGCGCAGGCGCGTCTTGCCGCCCACCTGGTCGAGCCCCGCCTTGTCGAGCCACTCGGTGATTTCCGCTTCGGTCGCACCGTCGAACACCGGCGTCGCGAAGTAGAGGCCGAGGGCGTGCGCCGCCCAGCCGAGGTGCGTCTCGAGAATCTGCCCGACGTTCATGCGCGACGGCACGCCGAGCGGGTTGAGCACGATTTCCACCGGCGTTCCATCCGGCAGGTACGGCATGTCCTCTTCCGGCAGCACGCGGGCGATGACGCCCTTGTTCCCGTGGCGACCGGCCATCTTGTCGCCCACCTGCAGCTTGCGCTTCATGGCGACATAGACCTTGACGAGCTTGATGACGCCCGGCGGCAGTTCGTCGCCGCGGCGCACCTTCTCCTTCTTCTCCTCGAAAATCTGGCGGATGACGTCGACCTGACGTTCCGTGCGTTCTTCGATGGCGCGCAGATCCGGCTCGAGGCCGGCGTCGTCGGTTTCGACCTTGGCGCGGACCAGCACGGCGAACGGCAGGTCCTGCATGGTCTCGGGCGTCAGGGCCTGGCCCTTGCGGAGGACGCGCTCACGGCCGAACTCGTCGAAGAGATCCGCCCGCAGCGTGCGCCCGGTGAGGAGCTGGGCGACGCGCTTCTTGGTCTCTTCGTGCAGGATGCGGATCTCGTCCTGCTGGTTCTTCTCCATGGTGTCGAGCTCTTCCTGCTCGATCGCCTTGGCGCGGTCGTCCTTCTCGATGCCCTTGCGGGAGAAGATCTTGACGCCGACGATGATGCCCTCGATGCCCGGCGGGCAGATGAGGGAGGCATCGCGGACGTCACCGGCCTTCTCGCCGAAGATGGCGCGCAGCAGCTTCTCTTCCGGCGTCAGCTGGGTCTCGCCCTTCGGCGTGACCTTGCCGACGAGGATGTCGCCCGGCTTCACGTAGGCGCCGATGCGGATGATGCCGCTGTCGTCGAGATCGCGCAGATACGTCTCCGACACGTTCGGGATGTCGCGGGTGATTTCTTCCGGCCCGAGCTTGGTGTCGCGCGCTTCGATCTCGAATTCCTCGATGTGAATCGAGGTGTAGTAGTCCTCCTTGACGGCCTTTTCGGAGACGAGAATCGCGTCTTCGAAGTTGTAGCCGCGCCAGGGCATGAAGGCGACGAGCACGTTCCGGCCGAGCGCGAGCTCGCCCAGTTCCGTGCACGGTCCATCGGCCAGCACCTGGCCCTTGTGCACCCGCTGCCCCACCGCCACGATCGGCTTCTGGTTGATGCAGGTGTTCTGGTTGGAGCGCTTGAACTTGGTCAGGGGGTAGATGTCGGCCCCCATCTCCTTGCTCGTGTCCTCGCTGCCCTCGACACGCACGACGATGCGGGTGCTGTCGACGAAGTCGATGGTGCCCGAGCGGCGCGCCACGATGACGGCGCCCGAGTCGCGCGCCGTGATGTACTCCATGCCGGTGCCCACGTAGGGCGACTTGGCGCGGAGCAGCGGCACGGCCTGGCGCTGCATGTTGGAGCCCATGAGCGCGCGGTTCGCGTCGTCGTTCTCGAGGAACGGGATGAGCGAGGCGGCCACCGACACGAGCTGCTTCGGCGAGACGTCGATGAAGTCGACCTCGTCGCGGCGCGCCAGGATGAAGTCGCCCTGCTTGCGGGCGTTGACGCGTTCGGTCTTGAGGTTCAGGTCTTCGTCGAGCTCGACGTTGGCCTGGGCGATGATGTACTGGTCTTCTTCCCACGCCGACAGGTAGAAGGCGTGCGGTTCGAACTCGACGCCCTTCTTCTTGCTGCGGCCATCGGCGCCGACGAGTTCATCGGCGGGCACGATATCACCCACCTTGTACTTCGGGTTGCCGCCGCTGTTGGTCACGAGCACGTAGTCGACGACGCGGCCGTCCTTGACCTTGCGGTAGGGCGACTCGATGAAGCCGAACTCGTTGATGCGCGCATAGCAGCTCAGCGAGCTGATGAGGCCGATGTTCGGACCTTCCGGCGTTTCAATCGGGCAGATGCGACCGTAGTGCGTGGTGTGAACGTCGCGCACTTCGAAGCCGGCGCGTTCGCGCGACAGACCGCCTGGCCCGAGCGCCGAAAGACGCCGCTTGTGCGTCACTTCGGAGAGCGGGTTGGTCTGATCCATGAACTGCGAGAGCTGCGACGACCCGAAGAACTCGCGGATGGCCGCCATCACCGGCTTGGCGTTGATGAGGTCGTGAGGCATGGCTGTGGCCATTTCCTGGTAGACCGACATCTTCTCCTTGATCGCCCGCTCCATGCGGACGAGGCCGATGCGGAACTGGTTCTCGAGCAGCTCGCCAACCGACCGCACGCGGCGGTTGCCGAGGTGATCGATGTCGTCGACGTTCGCCGGGTTCTTCTTCAGCTTGAGCTGGTACTTGATGACCTCGTAGAAGTCCTGCGGGTGCAGGATCTTCTCGTCGAGCGGCGTGTTCAGGCCGAGCTTGGTGTTCAGCTTGAGGCGGCCGACCCGCGAGAAGTCGTACTTCTGCGGGTTGAAGAACATGTTCTCGAAGAGCGTGCGCGAGCTGTCGAGCGTCGGCGGGTCGCCAGGCCGCAGGCGGCGGTAGATCTCGATGAGCGCTTCTTCGTGCGTGCGGATCGGGTCCTTGCGCAGGGTCTGCGACAGGATGGTGCCGACTTCGTCGCGTTCCGGGAAGAAGATCTCGATCGTATCGACGCCCTTCTCGTGGGCCATCGAGATGATGCGGGCGGTCAGCTCCTCGTTCGCCTCGAGCAGCACTTCGCCGGTGCCCGGGTCGACGACGTCGCCGGCCGCAAAGGCGCCTTCGAGCGCCTCGTCGGTGATCTCGATGGTGTCGATGCCGGCCTTGCGCATCGCATCCACGTGGGCCTTGCTGATCTTCTTGCCCTCGGCCACCGAGACGTCGGCGCCGGGAATCTTCACGCCCTTCTTCGCGCGCAGGCCGACAATGGTGTCGTTGACCGCCCAGCGGATGCCGTTACCGGCCAGCTGCAGCCGATCCACGCCGTAGAAGGCGCGGATGATCTCGTCGGCGCCGCGCAGCCCGAGGGCGCGCAGGAACACCGTGGCGAGGAACTTGCGCTTGCGGTCGATGCGGACGTAGAGCAGGTTCTTGGCGTCGTACTCGAACTCCACCCACGAGCCGCGATAGGGGATGATCTGCGCGACGTAGAGCGTCTTGTCTTCCGAGTGGAAGAAGGCGCCCGGCGAGCGGTGCAGCTGGCTGACGATGACGCGTTCGGTGCCATTGATGATGAAGGTGCCGTTGTCCGTCATCAGCGGGATGTCACCGAAGTAGACCTCCTGCTCCTTGATGTCGCGGATGGTCTTGACGCCGGTTTCGGGGTCCTTGTTCCAGACCACGAGCCGGATGGTCACCTTCAGCGGCACGGCGTAGGTCATGCCGCGCTCCTGGCACTCGTCCACGTCGTACTTCAGCTTCAGCTGGACCGTGCGGCCGCAGATGTCACAGACATCGCCGCGCGCGTGATTGGCCGTACCGCACTTGCCGCAGATGACGTCTTTTTCGCCGTAGGGGTCGGCCACGAGCGTGAAGCCGCAGGCCTTGCAGGGCTTCCGCAGATGGTGCAGGCCGGCCAGCTTGCCGCACTTGCACTCCCAGTTCCCGATCGAATATTCGATGAACTCGAGCGACGAGTTCTCGCGGAAGTCGCTGATCGGAAACACCGACTTGAACACCGACTGCAGGCCCTGATCCTCGCGTTCCGAGGGCATCCGGTTCATCTGCAGGAAGCGCTCGTACGAGCGCCGCTGGATCTCGATGAGGTTGGGGATCGGGACGGTCGTCCGGATCTTCGAGAATTCCTTGCGCTCGCGGTAGACGTTCTTGGGAAGGCTGTACATGCTGTGAAAACCCTTTGAAACGGGTCTCGGCGCTCGGGGCTCGCCATCCGGCCGGGCTCAGGGCGTCCTGAGTGGCCGCGAACGGCGGGGCTCGAATCTCGAATCCGACAGGAACAGCCGGAGTACGGGCGAGGCCTCGGGGTCTCAGCGACCCCGGGCCTCGTTCCCCGGTCTCCGGCGAGAGACAGCGCAGCGCGCCGTCTTTACTTGATCTCGACCTTGGCGCCCGCTTCTTCGAACTTCTTCTTGATGGCCTCGGCCTCTTCCTTGGTCACGCCTTCCTTGATCGGCTTGGGCGCGCTCTCGACGAGATCCTTGGCTTCCTTCAGCCCCAGGCTGGTGACTTCGCGGACAGCCTTGATCACGTTGATCTTGTTGCCGCCGATGTCGGTCAGCATGGCCGTGAACTCGGTCTGCTCTTCGACGGCCGCCGCGGCCGCGCCGCCGCCGCCCATCGGCATCGCCATCATCGGCATGGCGGCCGCCGCCGACACGCCGAGCTCGCCTTCCAGCGTCTTCACGAGCTGCGAGAGCTCCATCACGCTGATGTTCTTGATGTAGTCCACCACCTGCTGCTGCGTCACGTCGGCCATTGCTCTTTTCTCCGTCTGAGATGAAACGAAATGTGGGATCTGGGCCTACGCCCGCTTCTTTTCCGATGCCGCGAGCACGTTCATGAGATCGCGCGGCACGGCGCTCAGCACGCGCACCAGGTTGGTGGCGGGCGCATTCAGCAGGAAGAGGAGCTTGGCGTACAGCTCCGGCTTGCCCGGCATGTTCGCAAGGTCGGTCACCTCGGCGGCCTTGATCGCCTGCCCCTGCACCACCGCCGCCTTGATCTGCAGCGAGGGGGCGGTCTTCATGAAGGCGGTCAGCGTCTTCGCCAGCGCGACCGGATCGCTATCCGTATAGGCGACCGCCGTCGAGCCCTCGAAGTGCGCCGTCAGGACCTCGTACGATGTGCCCTTGAGCGCGCGCTTCGCCAGCGTGTTCTTGACGACGCGGTAGCTCGAGCTCGCCTTGCGCAGTTCGCGCCGCAGCTCGGTGACCTGAGGAACGTTGATGCCCTTGTAATCGATCAGGATGGCCGCGTCCGCGCCCTCGAACATCGTCGTCAGGGTCTGGAGTTCAGCGTCCTTATCGGCTCTCGTCACTGCCATGGTGGGAGCGCCTCCTACTGTTTCGCCGCCGACTCGACCCGCAGCTCATCGATGCGGATGCCGGGGCCCATGGTGGACGAGATGGTGATGCTGCGGAGGTACTTGCCCTTGGCCGCAGACGGCTTCGCCTTCACGATGCTCTCGAGCAGCGTGGAGGCGTTATCGACGAGGTTCTGCGCCGGGAAGGACACTTTCCCCACCGGGGCATGCACGATGCCCGTCTTGTCGACGCGGAACTCCACCTTGCCGGCCTTGATTTCCTTGACCGCCTTGGCGATGTCCACGGTGACCGTGCCGGTCTTCGGGTTCGGCATCAGGCCGCGCGGGCCGAGCACCTTACCGAGTTTGCCGACGACGCGCATCATGTCGGGCGTGGCGACGACGGCATCGAAATCCGTCCACCCCGCCTGGATCTTCTCGACCAGGTCCTCGCCGCCCACGATATCGGCGCCGGCTTCCGTCGCTTCCTTCTGCTTCTCGGGACCGGCGATGACGAGGACGTTCTTCGTCTTGCCCAGCCCGTGCGGCAGCACGACGGTGCCACGCACCATCTGGTCGGCGTGCTTCGGATCCACGCCCAGGCGGATCGACAGCGCCACCGTCTCGTCGAACTTGGCGAACTTGAGCTGCTGGAGGAGCGGCAGCGCTTCCTCGAGCCCATAGGCGCGCTCTTCGACCTTCTGGCGCGCCGCGAGGTACTTCTTCCCGCGTTTTCTCATGTGCCTCCTCCGTGGTTCGAGCGGGTGGATTCACCCTCCCACGTTACTCGGGCAGGGCCGCCGCCCGTTGCCGGGCGCCGGCGCACCGCGCCACACAGACCGCCGGCGCGAACACGCGCCCGCGGCTTGCACCCGGATCCCGGTCAGCCGGGTTCCAGGCCCCGTCACCTACCTGATGACGTCGATACCCATCGAGCGGGCCGTACCCGCCACGGACTTGATGGCGGCGGCCAGCGACTCGGTGTTGAGGTCAGGAAGCTTCTGCTTCGCGATGTCCTCGACCTGCTTCATCGTGACCGTGCCGACCTTCGCCTTGTTGGGCTCGGCCGAGCCCTTGGCGACGTTGGCGGCCTTCTTCAGCAGCACCGGCGCCGGCGGGGTCTTCGTGATGAAGGTGTAGGACCGGTCGGAGTAGATCGTGACCACGGCCGGGATGATGAGGCCCTCGTCCTTCGCCGTGCGGGCGTTGAACGCCTTGACGAAGTCCATGATGTTGACGCCGTGCGGACCGAGCGCCGTGCCCACGGGAGGAGCCGGTGTGGCCTTCCCCGCGGGGATCTGGAGCTTCACCATCGCTTGTACTTTTTTCGCCATCGCTTCAGTTCTCCTAGCTGCTAGTCCCTAGCCGCTAGCCGCTAGAGCTTCTCCACCTGAAGGAAGTCGAGTTCGACGGGCGTCGCCCGGCCGAAGATCGTGACCATCACCTTCAGGGTGTTCTTGTCCATGTTCACGTCGTCGACGGTGCCGTTGAAGCTCGTGAACGGGCCTTCGTTGATACGCACCTGATCGCCGCGCTCGAAGGAGTACTTCGGCTTCGGCTTCTCGTGGGCGGTCTTGACCTGCACGAGGATCTGCTCGACTTCTTCCTTGCTGAGCGGCGTGGGCTTTGAACCCGCGCCGACGAAGCCGGTGACCTTCGGCGTGTTCTTCACGCAGTGCCAGGCGTTGTCGGACATGTGCATCTCGACAAGCAGGTAGCCCGGGAAGAACCGCTTCGAGGACACCACCTTCTTGCCGGCGCGCATCTCCACCACGTCTTCGGTGGGGATCAGCACTTCGCCGATCTCATCCTGCAGACCGTAGGCCTGCACGCGCTGCTGGAGCGACTCGGCCACCTTCTTCTCGAAGCCCGAGTAGGTGTGGACGATGTACCAGTGCTTCGCGGCGACGTCCGTCATGCTCCACCGAACCGCTGGAAGAGCCGCTGCACGGCCGTGTTCAGCAGCAGGTCGATGCCGAAGAGATAGAGGCCAAAGACGAGCGACGTGAGAATGACCACGACGGTCGTGGCGTAGACCTCGGCCTGCGACGGCCAGGTCACGCGCTTCAGCTCGGCCCGCACCTCGCCGATGAACTCGACGAGCCGGCCGGGGCCCCGCGCGGTCGAGACCGCGCCGCCTTCCGGCGCGCCGTCGCCGGCGGCCCGTGTTCCTACGTTGTCGAGCGTTTCGGTTGCCACGAATATCTCGATTCTCTTCTCGCCCCGTGCCGCGGCGGCGTCAGCTCAGTGCGCGACGCGCGCGCGGCCGGTTCTTGCAGTGGCAGGCCAAGAGGGAATCGAACCCCCAACCCCCGGTTTTGGAGACCGGTGCTCTGCCAATTGAGCTATTGGCCTTCAAAGCCGGAACCCGGACGTCAGCGCCCGGGACCCGTTCTACTTCTGCTCTTTGTGAGCCGTGTGCTTGCGGCAGAAGCGGCAGTACTTGCTCATCTCGAGCCGCTCCGTCGTCTTCTTCTTGTTCTTCGTCGTGCTGTAGTTGCGACGCTTGCAGTCGCCGCACGCCATCTGGATGATGTCTCTCATTGCGGAGGCTCCGCCGGGTCAGGGAACCGGGAACGGAGAACGGGGAACGGCTCCTGGCCGGCTCCCCTGCTCCCTGCTCCCTGCTCCTTGTTCCCTGCTCTTACTCGATGATTTCCGAAATCGTGCCGGCGCCGACGGTGCGGCCGCCTTCACGAATCGCGAACCGGGCGCCCTTTTCGATGGCCACCGGAGTGATGAGTTCAGCGGTGATCGGCGTGTTGTCACCGGGCATCACCATCTCGACGCCCTCGGGCAGCTTGAGCGTGCCCGTCACGTCGGTCGTGCGCAGATAGAACTGCGGACGGTAGCCGTTGAAGAACGGCGTGTGGCGGCCACCCTCTTCCTTGCTGAGGATGTACACCTCGGCCTTGAACTTGGTGTGCGGCTTGATCGAACCGGGCTTGGCCAGCACCTGGCCACGCTCGATGTCGTCCTTTTCCACACCGCGCAGCAGCACGCCGACATTGTCGCCGGCCACGCCCTCGTCGAGGAGCTTGCGGAACATCTCGACGCCGGTGACGACCTTCTTCTCGGTCGGCTTGAATCCGACGATCTCGATTTCCTCGCCGACCTTGACGCGGCCGCGCTCGATACGGCCGGTCACGACCGTGCCGCGGCCCGAGATCGAGAACACGTCTTCGATCGGCATCAGGAAGGGCTTGTCGACGTCACGCTCCGGCAGCGGAATGTAGGTGTCGAGCGCCTCCATGAGGTTGACGATCGACTGGACACCTTCGGGATCGCCATTGATGGCCTTGAGGGCCGACACGCGCACCACCGGGGTCTTGTCGCCAGGGAAGCCGTAGCTGGTGAGCAGCTCCCGCACTTCGAGTTCGACGAGGTCCACCAGTTCAGGGTCGTCCATCATGTCGACCTTGTTGAGGGCGACGACGAGGTAGGGCACGTTGACCTGGCGGGCGAGCAGCACGTGCTCGCGCGTCTGCGGCATCGGGCCGTCGACGCAGCTCACCACGAGAATGGCGCCGTCCATCTGCGCCGCGCCCGTGATCATGTTCTTGATGTAATCGGCGTGGCCCGGGCAGTCGACGTGCGCGTAGTGCCGGTTGGCCGTGCTGTACTCGACGTGGCTGGTCGCGATCGTCAGGATCTTCGTGTCGTCGCGGCGGCCCTGCGACTCGGACGCCTTGGCGACCTCGTCGTAGGGGATGAACTTCGCCCAGCCCTTGTCGGCCGCGACCTTGGTCAGCGACGCGGTAAGGGTGGTCTTGCCGTGGTCGATGTGGCCGATCGTGCCGACGTTGACGTGGGGTTTGGAACGGTCGAATTTCTCTTTCGCCATGACTCGTCTACGCTCGCTTCGTTTGCGGACTGACGACCCGGCCCCGTGCCGGCGTCGAGCTTCCGAACCAACTGACTGCTGGAGCCGATGACCGGGATCGAACCGGTGACCTCGTCATTACCAATGACGTGCTCTGCCAACTGAGCTACATCGGCCTTCGTATCTGCTGAGGCCAACGCGCCGGCCTGCCCCTCGAGCCGCCGGCGGCCGTGCCGCCTTTGTCTCGGTCCGGGGCTCCGACGCCTGCCCCGACTTCCCTACCCGGCCACCGCAACTGGCGCGGTCACCGGTCTTGCCTGACGACTGGAGCGGGAGACGGGGATCGAACCCGCGACCAACAGCTTGGAAGGCTGTGACTCTACCACTGAGTTACTCCCGCCTACGCCCTCACGGGCTTCGGCGAGGCAGGCCCGCCTACACCCCGTATCCGCTTGTCTTCCCTCGACGCGCCCGGCCGTGGCCGGGCCTCGCCGATCTCTCGTGTCCAGTCTGTCCAGGCCCCGTCGTGGCTTGCCTGGCCGCCGCCCCGCGATGCGGAGCGAAAACTGGTGGGCAGGGGAGGATTCGAACCTCCGTAGGCACAAGGCCGGCAGATTTACAGTCTGCTGCGATTGACCGCTCCGCCACCTACCCAATCTCGTTGTCCGCGCAACAGCACTCGTGGCCGTCTGCCATTGCACGTTTGAATGTCTGTCCTGGATTTCCCCCGGGCTGCTTCGCGATCCTGTTTCGAGACCGGCGCTGCAGCCGGTGGAGCTGGCGGAGGGATTTGAACCCACGACCCGCTGATTACAAATCAGCCGCTCTACCGGGCTGAGCTACGCCAGCCAGACGAATCAGGGATGGTAGCACGTCCTGTGCCAGAAGTGCAACAGGGGATGTGCCACACGCGTACGCGGGGTGTCGCTCGACGGGCCTGCTTTCCTCCTCCGGAGTCCAGACGGCCCCCGAGCGACCAACCGTTGCCGGTCAGACGCGGGGCCTCCCCCGGTAGCGCTGGCGGACCGCCTCGAACAAGAGGATCGCGGCGGCCACCGATACGTTCAAACTGCCCAGCTGCCCTCGCATGGGAATCGAGGCCAGCCGGTCGCACCG
>JBIKUN010000080.1:0-21008 GCA_044347565.1 Vicinamibacterales bacterium
CTTCTGCGCGATGCCGTTCACCGCGTCGGCGATGGAGAAGTGGCCGGCCTCCTCGGCGATCTGCGCGAGGAACACCGCTTCGTACAGGAAGTCGCCGAGCTCTTCCCGCACCCCCGCCAGATCACCCTGATCGAGGGCGTCGAGCAGCTCGTAGGTTTCCTCGAGCACGTACGGGCGCAGCGACTGCAGAGTCTGCTCGCGGTCCCACGGGCAGCCGCCCGGCGCGCGGAGCGCCCGCATGATGCGGACGAGATGCTCGAAGCTGTCGGCGGCGGGTGTCGGCATGCGCAGGCGTATCGGGGCGCTATGCTACCATTCGAGCGTCTCAGCCGTGGCCGACACGAACCCTGCCCTCAACGACGCGCGCGTCAGTTTCCTCGCGTTTCTCTATTCCCTCGCCGGCAGTGCCGCCGTCCATTTCGGCGACGTCGCCGACCCGGCGACAGGGGAGAAACGGGCCCCGAACCTCGACCAGGCGGGGCACGTCATCGAGGTCATGGCGATGCTCGAACAGAAGACCAAGGGCAACCTGACGAGCGAGGAGCGCCACTTCCTTGAGACGGTGCTCTACGAACTGCGCATGCGGTTCGTCGCGTTCAAGGGCTCGAGCGGGCGGCCCTGATGCCGGCGGCGCGGGTCACGTTCCTCGGCACCGGCACGTCGCACGGGGTGCCGATGATCGGATGCCGCTGCGCGGTCTGCCGCTCGGACGACCCGCGCGATCGGCGCCTGCGTCCCTCGATTCACATCGCCGTCGACGGCGGGCCGCACGTGCTTGTCGACACCGCGACCGACCTGCGCCAGCAGGCGCTCACGCACGACATCACACGCGTCGATGCGGTGCTGTTCACGCACAGTCACGCCGACCACGTCATGGGGCTCGACGAGCTGCGGCGCTTCACGCTGACGCCCGGCCGCCAGCTGCCGATCTACGCCGACGCGAAGACCGGCGGCGAGCTGCGCCGCATCTTCTCGTATGCGTTCGGCGCGCCGGCCGGGCCCGGCGGCGGCGTGCCGCAACTGGCGCTCGCCGGGATCGACGGCCCATTCGCGGTGGACGGCCTCGCCGTGCAGCCGGTGCCGATCATGCACGGCCCGCAGACGATTCTCGGCTTCCGCATCGGCGGCTTCGCCTACCTCACCGACTGCAATCACGTGCCCGAGGCGTCGATGGCGCTGCTCACCGGCCTCGACGTGCTCGTGCTCGACGCGCTGCGCCATCGTCCGCATCCGACGCACTTCGCGCTCGCCGAGGCCGTCGAGGTCGCCACGCGCATCGGCGCCCGCGAGACGTTCTTCACACACATCTGCCACGACCTGCCGCACGCGGCGACGAACGCGACGCTGCCGGCCGGTATGGCGCTCGGCTACGACGGCCAGGTGGTGCTGCTGGCCGACGTGCCGCTCGTCGCGGCCGCGCCGGCCGGCGGGGGAGCCGCCTGACATGGACGTCGTCTACTTTCCCGACGACCCGCGGCCGCCGCGCTGGATGAGTCCAGTGCTCGCCCTCGGGAACTTCGACGGGCTGCACCGCGGGCATCAGAAGATCGTCGAGCGCATCCGCCGCAGCGCCGCCGACCGCGGCGCCACCGCGCTCGTGCTCACCTTCGATCCGCATCCGCCGCGCGTGGTGCGTCCCGACAAGGCGCCGCCGCTCCTCATGACGATGCCGCAGAAGGTCGCGGCGCTCGAGAAGGCCGGTCTGCACGGCGTGGCCGTCGTGCGCTTCACCGAGGCGTTCTCGCGGCTGTCGCCCGACCAGTTCGTGCGCCAGGTCCTCGTGGACTGGCTGCGCGTCTCGGAAGTGTGGGTGGGTGCCGACTTCCTGTTCGGCCACGAACGCGCCGGCACGTTTTCGGTGCTGCGCAGCCTGGGCACGCAGTACGGGTTCCGGGTCGAGAAGATCGATCCGGTGCGCTACAAGGAATTCGTGGTGTCGAGCACGCGCATCCGCCGCCTGGTGGCCGAGGGCCGCGTGGACGAGGCGGGCGCCCTGCTGGGCCACCACTACACCATCGACGGCACCATCACGGCCGGGGCCGGCCGCGGCCGCACGCTGGGGTTCCCTACGGCCAACCTTTCGACCCACAATGAACTCGTGCCGCCGACCGGAGTCTATGCCACCACCGCCGAACTGCACGGCACCCGCTGGCCGGCCGTGACGAACATCGGCGTGCGTCCGACCTTCGAAGCGGCGGGGGTGGTGACGGTCGAAACGCACATCCTCGGCCTCGCGGCCGACGTCTACGGCGCGCACGTGTCGCTCAGCTTCATCCAGCGGCTGCGCGACGAGCGGAAGTTCCCCGACGTCGACGCGCTGCGCGAGCAGATCGCGGCCGATGTCCGCCGGGCCGGGCGCCTCTTCGACAACATCTCGGTATGACGATGACTCCACGGGATTTCGAGTTCTCGATGCAGGTCAGCAGCGGACGCGCCATGCTCGGCGCGGTGCGCGACCTGGCCTCCACGGTGGCGGCGTATGCCGGCGGCCAGGCGCTGGCGACGGCGGTGGCCGAGGCTGTGGTCTCGGCGGCCGAAGCGGCGATTGCCGGGAGCCGCGGCGACGGCACGCCGATCGACGTGCGGGTCCGCCGCACGAGCGACTGCCTCGACGTGTTCGTGTCGGGCGGCGCCGCGACGACACGTGCGGCCGCGCCACTGTCGCGCGGTCATGGCCTGTCGGTCGACTGGCTGAACGACGGCGGCCGTTCCGTGTGCCACATCCGCCAGGCGATGGCGTAGGGGACCGAACTCCATGCGTCTCTACAACACCCTCACGCGCCTGCGCGAAGACTTCGTGCCGGCCGACGGCCGTCTGGTGCGCATGTATGCCTGCGGCCTCACCGTCTACGCCCGCGGCCACATCGGCAACTTCCGCACCTTCATCAGCCTCGACGTGCTGCGCCGCGCCCTCAAGTACGTGGCCGGCTTCGAGGTGAAGCAGGTCGTGAACTTCACCGACGTCGACGACAAGACGATCGCCGGCGCCGAACGCGAGGGCGTGCCGCTCGGGGAGTACACGGCGCGCTACATCACCGCGTTCCACGACGACTGCGCCGCCCTCGGGCTCGAGCCGTCGGAAGAGAACCCGCGCGCCACCGATCCGGCGAACATCCAGGCGATGAGCGACATGATCGCCACGCTCGAGCAGAAGGGCCACACCTACCGCAGCGACGGCTCGATCTACTTCAAGATCACGACGATGCCGAACTACGGCCGCCTGGCGCGCCTCGATCATGAGGGTATTCTTGCTGGCGCGCGTGTCGACTCGGACGAATACGACAAGGAAGACGCCCGCGACTTCGTGCTCTGGAAGGCGAGCAAACCCGGTGAGCCCTCGTGGGACACGGGTGTGGGACCGGGCCGCCCAGGCTGGCACATCGAGTGCTCGGCGATGGCGCTCCGGCTGCTCGGCGAGGCGCCGATCGACATCCACGCCGGCGGCATCGACCTCATCTTCCCGCACCACGAGAACGAGATCGCGCAGAGCGAGTGCGCCACCGGCAAGCCGTTCGCGCGCATGTGGGTGCACTTTGAGCATCTGCTGGTCGAGAACCAGAAGATGTCGAAGTCGCTCGGCAACGTCTACACGCTGCCGGATGTGGTGAGCCGCGGCTTCCGTGTCTCGACGCTGCGCTATCTGCTGCTCTCGGCGCACTACCGCTCGCGCCTGAACTTCACGTGGGCCGGCATGGCGCAGGCGGAAGAAGCGATCCGCCGCTGGACCGACTTCCTCGCCAGGCTCGACACCATCACCGGCGGCGCCGCGCACGCCGAGGTGGCCGAGACGGTGGGTGCGGCGCGGACCGCCTTCGATGCCGCGATGGCGGACGACCTCAACACCGCTGCTGCGCTCGGCGAGATCTTCGAGCTGGTGCGCGCGCTGAACACCGCCGCCGACAGCGGTGCGCTCGGCACGCCCGACGTCGCGGTGGCACGCGAGGCGTTCGCACATTTCGACGACGTCATCGGCGTGGTGTCGCTGCGCCGCCGGGAAGATGCGTCGGCCGGTCTCTCGGAGGCCGAGGTCGAGCGCTACATGCACGACCGGCAGGAGGCGCGCCGCCGCCGCGACTTCGCCGCCGCCGATCGCATCCGCGCCGAGCTCCTCGAGCTCGGCGTCATCCTCGAAGACGGGCCGCAGGGTACCCGCTGGAAACGAAAGTAGGGAAGCGATGGACGCGCCGAATCTGAAGACGGCCCTGCCGGGGCCGAAGGCCAAGGCTCTCATCGAACGCGACGGCAAGGTCGTCTCGCCGTCCTACACTCGCGACTATCCGTTCGTCATCGCCCGCGGCGTCGGCGCCACGGTGGAAGACGTGGATGGCAACGTGTTCCTCGACTGCGCGGCCGGCATCGCCGTGAACTCGACCGGCCACTCCCACCCGAAGGTGGTCGCCGCGATCGTCGATCAGGCGCAGAAGTTCCTGCACATGTCGGGTACTGACTTCTACTACGAGCCGCAGGTGCGGCTCGGCGAAGACCTGGCGGCCACGGCGCCGTTCCCGGGGCCGGTGCGCACGTTCTACGCGAACTCGGGCACCGAAGCCAACGAAGCGGCGATCAAGATGGCGCGCTACCACACGAAGCGCTTCGGGATCCTCGGCTTCCTCGGCAGTTTCCACGGCCGCACGCTCGGCTCGCTCTCGCTCACGTCGAGCCGCGCCATCCAGCGCCGCGGCTTCGGCCCGATGCCGGCCGGCACGTTCCACGCGCCGTATGCGACGTGTTACCGCTGCCCGGTGGGCCTCACGCCCGACCGCTGCGGCGCCGAGTGTCTCGAGTTCCTCGAAGAGCAGGTGCTCGTGCACCTCATCTCGCCGGATGACGTGGCGGCGGTGCTCGTGGAACCCATCCAGGGTGAAGGCGGCTACGTCGTGCCGGCGAAGGCCTTCCATGAGCGGCTGCGCGCGCTCACGACGAAGCACGGCATGCTGCTCATGGTGGATGAAGTGCAGTCGGGCATGGGCCGCACCGGGAAGATGTGGGCGATCGAACACTTCGGCGTACAGCCGGATGTGGTGACCGCCGCCAAGGGCATCGCCTCGGGACTGCCGCTCGGTGTGGCCATCGCGCGGTCGGACGTGATGGCGTGGCCGCCGGGCGCGCACGCGAGCACCTTCGGCGGCAACCCGGTGTCGTGCGCGGCGGCGATTGCCACGATCGAGCTCCTGCGCGAGTCGCTGGTGAAGAACGCGGCCGAGGTGGGCGAACACCTGCTGGCCGGCCTGCGGGCGCTGATGGACAAGCACACGATCATCGGCGACGTGCGCGGCAAGGGCCTGATGGTGGGCGTGGAACTCGTGCGCGACCGTCAGACGAAGGAACGCGCCACCGAAGAACGGAACGCCGTCGTGGACGAAGCGTTCCGGCGCGGCCTGCTGATCCTCGGCGCCGGCCGCAACGCCGTGCGTTTCTCGCCGCCGCTCGTGCTCTCGAAGGCGCAGGCCGATACGGCCGTGCGGATCTTCGACGACGCGCTCACGGCGGTCACCGACCGGACGACGTAACGTCCGCCGGTCCGGCCCTTGCAGTCTGCCGTGCATGACGCATGCACGGCAGGCCCTCGGGCTCGAGGGCGAAACACGCGCCTGTCAGGCGGTGGAAGCGCGCGGATACCGCGTGCTGGCGCGGCGTTATCGCACGCGGCACGGCGAGATCGACATCGTCGCGCGGCACGACGGCGCCATCGTCTTCGTGGAAGTGAAAGCCCGCCGGGGTTGCTCGTTTGGCGATCCCGCGGCCGCCGTTACGTGGCAGAAGCAGCGACGCCTTGTCGCGATGGCCTCTGACTACCTCGCGCGGCATCGCCTCGAGCGCTGTGCGGTGCGGTTCGACGTCGTGAGCGTGGAGTTCCACGCGGATCGGGGGGCCGTGGTCACGGTCATTCCCGACGCCTTCCGGCCCGGCTGGTGAACTGTTCGGTGTACGCTGGTTCCCGATGTCGGAATGGCGTGCAGATCCGGTGACCGGGCAGTGGACCATCGTGGCAGACGACCTGCCGCTGGCCCGCCGCGACTTCGTGCTCGACGGCGTGAGCCGTCCGCTCGACACGCCGTGTCCGCTCTGTGAGGGGCGCGAGCTCACCGCCGGCCACGAGATCGCCGCCGTGCGGCACGGCTCGGCGCCGGATGGCCCGGGCTGGTCGCTGCGCGTCGTGCCGAACCGCGTGCCGGCGCTGCGGGTCGAAGCCAGCGTCAGCGGCGCGCACGACGGCCTGTTCGTGCATCGGCCGGGTCTCGGGGCGCACGAGGTCGTGGTCGAGACACCACGCCACGACGTGTCGTGGTTCACGATGACGGCCGAGGAACTGGGGCGCATCTTCACCGCGTGGCGCGACCGCATGGCCGACCTGCGCCGTGATGGCCGGCTGCGATCGGCCGTCGCCTTCAAGAACCACGGCGTGGAAGCCGGTGCCCGCCTGGCGCACGCCCACTCGCAGATCGTGGCCACGCCGGTCGTGCCACCCGCGATCATGCACGAGGTCGAGGCGGCGCGCCGCCATCACACGGCCACCGGGACGTGCCTGTTCTGCGACCTCGTGGCGCAGGAACTGGCCGCCGGCGTGCGTGTGGTGCGGCAGGCGCCCGCGTACGTGGCGCTCGCGCCCTACGCGTCGCGTACGCCCTTCGAGACCTGGCTGCTGCCCGTGCGTCACGGCGCGCGCTTCGACGAGGCCACCGCAGAGGACATCGCGGGCCTGGCCGAGCTGCTGCGCCAGGTGCTCGAACAGGTGGGGCGCGAGCTGGAGCGCCCGGCGTTCAATGCGGTGCTGCATTCTGCGCCGTTCGACGAACCGGGCGACGGCGCCTACCACTGGCACATCGAACTCGTGCCTCGGGTGCTGCGCGCAAGCGGGCTGGACGTCGGCGCCGGCCTGCCCATCAACCCCGTCTCCCCGGAAAAAGCGGCACGCGTGCTTCGTGGCGGGGGGTGAGGGCAACAATGTCGCCCGGACCGCTTGCCGCCGATCGCGGCATTTGTTACACTTCCTGAACGTTCCCGGGCGGGAATAACTCAGTGGTAGAGTGCGACCTTGCCAAGGTCGAAGTCGCGGGTTCGAATCCCGTTTCCCGCTCCAACTTTTGCTCGTAGTGCCAGCGAAAGTTGTCGCGCCGCCGCCCGCGCCGCGGGCCAAGGCGGACGGTCTTGTGAGACACTAGCCCCCGACCGCACGATCCCCACCAGTTCCAAGCGGCGCCGTAGCCAAGTGGTAAGGCAGAGGTCTGCAAAACCTCCATCCCCGGTTCAAATCCGGGCGGCGCCTCCAGCTTCCGTACTCAATCCCGCTCACTTTGGCTGAGGTTCCCTCGGCAACAGAGCCCGACCCGCACGGACCGCGTCAGGTCGGCCGTGACCGCCACCGCCGGGCACCATTCAAGCTTCTCCCCCGGTGGCCGATTCCTCCGGCCATGAATGTCAACTCCGCCTCGTCCTCCGCGGCCGCCCTCGAAGCGCAGCGCGAAATGATGGTGATGAAGAAGCAGCAAAATGTGGCGAAGGAAGTCGGGCAGTCGCTCGTGGACCTGGTGAAGGACACGCCGGCGCCTGCGCCGGGGCGCATCGACACCTACGCATAGCGCCCGCGCTTACCGCACGTCCAGGAACGTCCCCGCGCGCAGTTGTGCGAACGCCTGGGCGATTTCTTCGTGCGTGTTCATCACGACCGGGCCGCGCCAGGCGATCGGCTCCTTGATGGGCGCGCCGGACACGAGCAGAAAGCGCATGCCGTGCTCCCCGGCGCGCACGCGAATCTCGTCACCCGCATCGAACACCGTGAGCGAGCGGTTCGCCACGTCCGTGCCGTAGCGCACCCGGTCGTCGTCGAGCAGGCCGCCCGGCGTCACCACGTCGGTCGCCACCGCGCGCGGCTCCGAGGCGTCACGAAACGCGCCGCCGCCCGCGAACACGTAGGCGAAAACGTTCTGCGAGCGCGCCACCGGGATGGTGCGCTCAATTCCTGCAGGCACCGTGATGTCCAGGTACTGCGGCGAGGCCGCGATGCCTTCGACCGGGCCGCGCCGTCCCCAGAACTCGCCGGCGATGATCCGCACCGTCGTGCCATCGTCGTCGGTCACTTCCTCGATGTCCTTCGACGCCACTTCCTGATACCGCGGCGCCGTCATCTTCTGCGCCGCCGGCAGATTCGCCCAGAGCTGGAAGCCGTGCATGCGTCCGGCGGCATCGCCGTGCGGCATCTCCTGGTGCACGATGCCGCGGCCAGCCGTCATCCACTGCACGTCGCCGGCGCCGATGGCGCCTTCGTTGCCGAGGCTGTCGGCGTGGTCCACGGTGCCGGCGAGCACATAGGTGATGGTCTCGATGCCGCGATGCGGATGCCAGGGGAAACCGCGCAGGTAGTCGTCGGGCACGTCGTTGCGGAAGTCGTCGAGCAGCAGGAACGGATCGGTGCTCTCGGTGTCACCGAAGCCGAACGCGCGGCGCAGGTGCACGCCGGCGCCTTCGAGCGTGGGCGTGGCAAGGACGTGGGAACGGACGGCACGAAGCGACATGGATCCTCCTCGGGGAAACCCGCGTGACAACACCTGTGCGATGCCTAAGCCCGCGGCGCCGTTTCGTCCGGCAGGCCCAACGTGAGCAGCGCGCCCGCCACGAGTCCCGCAGCCAGCACCCACAGGCCGGCCGCGAAGCTGCCGGTCGCATCGCGCGCGTAGCCGACGAGCGTCGGCCCGACGAAGCCGCCGATGTTGCCGACGGCGTTCACGAGGGCCACGCCGCCCGCTGCGGCCGTGCCGCGCAGGAAGGCCGTGGGCAGCGCCCAGAACGGCCCGAGCGCGCCCCAGATGCCGAAGGCGGCCACCGACAGCGCGAGCAGCGACAGCGTCACGGACGCCGGCACCGTGGCGGCGGCGATGAAGCCGGCGGCGCCGATGAGGGCCGGAATCGCCACATGCCGGCGGCGTTCGCCGGTGCGGTCGGAGCTGCGTCCGACGAAGACCATGCCCACTGCGGCCACCACGTATGGCAGCGATGAGATGAGCGCGACGGCGCTCGACGGCAGCGTGCCGAGCGACTGCACGATCTGCGGCAGCCAGAAGCTCACGCCGTAGAAGGCGAGCACGATGCAGAAGTAGATGGCGGCGAGGCGCCACAGGCGCCCGGAACGCAGCGCGCCACGCATGTCGTGATGGGCACCAGGGGCGGCGTGCGCTTCCGCCTCGAGCGTCGAGACGAGCCACGTGCGCTCGGCGTCCGTGAGCCATCGCGCCTCTGCGGGCCTGGTGTCGAGGCGGCGCCAGACGACCGGCGCGAGGAGGACGGCGGGAATCCCCTCGATGACGAAGAGCCATTGCCAGCCGCGCAGGCCGAGCACGCCGTCGAAGAGCAGGAGACCGCTCGAGATCGGCCCGCCGATGACGCCGGCGATGGCGGTGCCGGTCATGAAGAGCGCCACCGCGTGGGCGCGCTCGCGCGCCGGGAACCACTGCGTGAGGTAGTAGATGATGCCGGGGAAGAAGCCGGCTTCGGCGGCGCCGAGCAGGAACCGCAGCAGGTAGAAGGTCGTGGCATCGCGTACGAAGGCCATGCCAATCGACACGAGACCCCAGGTGAGCATGATCCGGCCGATCCAGGCCCGCGCCCCCACGCGGGCGAGGATGAGGTTGCTCGGCACTTCGAGGAGCGTGTACGACACGAAGAAGATGCCCGACCCGAGACCGTAGATGGTGGCCGAGAACCCGAGGTCGCGGTTCATGTCGAGCGCCGCGAAGCCGATGTTCACCCGGTCGAGGTAGGCGACGACGTAGAGCAGGAACAGGAACGGGATGAGGCGCCGGCGCAGGGCGGCGATGGCCGTGGCGGACGGGGGCGAGGGCGCCGGCATGCGGCGCCATCATGGCATAGCTCGCTGACGCGGGTCTGCGGCCTGTGGGACTCTTGGCGATGCGTTGCTACGCGATGGAAAGTCAGCCAAACATGGGAGAAGAACGGTGCCAGAAGATGACTAATCAGCCGTGCATCACCGTGCAAATCGTCGATTTATTCCGGAAATCCGTGTGGTACGGTCTGTGCTCCCTGCTTGGGCAGCATGGACGCGTCCGGCACCCACCAGAACCCGCTGTCCCCCTCTTCGCTGACCGCTGGACGTGACCGACGGTCGCAGCCCCGTCTCAGTGCCGAGGTCCTCGGGCTCGAGGTCGGCGCCACCCTCTCGCAGGGCCTCTACGTCCGCGTCATCAACGTGTCGAGCGGCGGAGCGCTCGTCGAGCTGCACGAATGGATTCGCCCGGGCACGCGAAGCGCGCTTAGGCTGTCGCGCTCAGCCGACAGCGGTGCCCCGGCCGACCGCATGGTCGCGAGTGTTGAGGTCGTCCGCTGCTGGGTCGACCGACTGGCCCCGCTGCGCTACCGCGCCGCCATGGTGTTCGCGCCGACGCCGGCGCACGCGCCGTCACCCGCATCGTCCACCGGTGCGTCCGGCGCGACCGAGCTCACGGTGCTGCTGGAGCGCCCCGCATGACGATCACCGAAGCCACCCACGCCCTGGCCACGCAGGGGCGCCGGTCCGCACCCGCCCACGCCAGCTTGCGCGTGTCGGACGACCGCGTACGCCTGGTCGACCTCGTGACCTCCGGCGAACCCACCTGGGTCGAAGCCGTCGCCGTCGTCCAGGCCGTGTGCGCCCAGCTGAAGCCCGGCGATGCGGCGCCGGCCTTCGACGGCATCCGCATCTCGAGCAGCGGCACGGTGTCGTTCGAGCCGGCGGGAACGGCCGATGACCTCGCGACGGTCATGGCGATGGGGCAGTTGCTGGCCGCGATCCTGCGCGCCGGGGACTGCCCGCTCCCCGTGTGGGAGGCGTCCGAGCGTGCCCGTCGCGCGCCGGCCGCCGTCGGTGACGCGCGCGCGTTCGGGGCATTGCTCACCTGTCTGCCGCCGGCGCACGGCCCGCGCGAACTGGCGCAGTTCGTGAAGTCGGCACAGGCGCAGGCCGCGCCCGAGCCCCGCCCGTCGTCAGCGCCGAGCCCCGTCGCCGGATGACGCTCTGGGCCCGCGCCGGGCTCGTGGCGTGGGTCGTGGCGATGGGCGGCATCGGCGCCGGCGTCTCGGTGTGCGCGCTGCTCGCCACGAAGGCACTGGGCGCGCCGGTGGCGCCGCGCGTCGCCGGCGTCGAGGCGAGGCGCTAGCTGGCGCCGGCGCTGCGCGCGCGCGTCGCGCGTTCGGCCTGCAGGTACCGTGAACGCAGCGGGTGGTCGAGCCGCACGGCCAGCGTCTCCGACGCGGCCCTGACCCCGGCCAGCGACACCCCCGTCTCGACGCCGAGGCCATCGAGCATGTAGAGCAGGTCCTCGGTGGCGAGGTTGCCCGACGCGCCCGGCGCGAAGGGGCAGCCGCCCAGGCCGCCGGCCGCGGCATCGAACGTCGTGATGCCCGCATCGAGACCGGCGAGGACGTTCGCGAGCGCCGTACCGCGCGTGTCGTGGAAGTGCAGCGCCAGCCGGCCGAAGGGGATCTCGGTGCCGAGGAAGGCGAGCAGCTCACGCACCTGACCGGGATGCCCGATGCCGATGGTGTCGCTGACCGCCACTTCGTAGACGCCGGCGTCGAGCAGCACGCGCGTCACGCGCAGGACCGCTGCCGGCGTGACCGGCCCTTCGAACGGACAGCCGAACGCGCACGACACGTAGCCGCGCACGCGCAGGCCGGCGGCGAGCGCGCGGCCGATGACCTCCGTGTAGCGCTGGAGCGACTCGTCGATCGTCTGATTGATGTTGCGCCTGCTGAAGGTCTCTGACGCGGCGGCAAACACCGCGATTTCGCTCACGTGCGCGGCGATGGCCCGTTCGAGGCCCGGCAGGTTCGGCACGAGGGCCGTGTAGCGCACGCCGGGCCGGCGGGTGATCGCGGCGAAGACCTCGGCGGCATCGGCCATCTGCGGCACCCAGCGCGGCGAGACGAACGACGAGACTTCGATCACGCAGTGGCCGGCCGCCGAGAGCGCGTCCACGAAGCGCACCTTGTCGGCCGTGCTGATGGCAGCCGCTTCGTGCTGCAGGCCGTCGCGCGGCCCCACCTCCACGATCGTGACGTCCGGTGTCACGCGTCGATCTCCACGAGGCGCACGCCCGGCTTCACGAGATCGCCCACCGCGCAGCCGATCGCGCGGACGACGCCGTCGCGGGCGGCCCGCACGGTCAGTTCCATCTTCATCGCTTCGAGCACGACCACCGGCGCTCCGGCCGTCACGCGTTCGCCGACGGCGACCGCCAGTTTCACCACCGTGGCCGGCATCGGTGCGGTCATGTCCGACGCGGCGGCGCGGCTGGCCGCGGCGCGTTTCGGCGCGCCATCCACCACGCAGGTGCGGGCGCGTCCGCCGGCGCTCGTCCACGTCTCGTGCGGCGGGCCCGCCACGGCCACGAGGGTGCTCGCGCCGTCGTCGCCGGTCACGCGGTACTGGCCGGTCGAGATCTCGGACACATGGAAGCGGCGGCCGTCCACGAGCACCACGCCGTCGGCGGCGGCCTCGGCAGTGACCTCGGAGGTCTGGTGGGTCACGCGGTAACGACGGCTCATGGGACGCCTCAGCCGCGCCAGCCGCGCAGCGTGTCGAAGGGATCGGCGGATGCGGTCGACGTGGCGGCCCCGCTCGACACGACACCGGCGGCCGGGCCGCGCGAGGCATGGAACGCGGCCGCAGCGGCGATGGCAGGGGAGACGCCGGCGGGATCGGCGGTGAGCGCGTCGAGCTCGCGGCCCAGGAAGCCGGTGTCGATGCGCCCGGCGATGAACGCCGGGTGGTCGAGAATCGCCATGAGGAACGTGAGATTGGTGCGCACCCCGAGGATCTCGAATCGCGACAGGGCCTCGCGGGCGCGCGCCAGGCTCTCGGTGCGCGTCTCGCCCCAGGTGATGAGCTTGGCGAGCATCGGATCGTAGTAGACCGACACCGTGCCGCCTTCGACCACGCCGGAATCCACGCGGATGCCGGGCCCCTGCGGCTCCCGGTAGCGCAGCAGAGGGCCGGCCTGTGGCAGGAAGCCCTGCGCCGGATCCTCGGCGTAGATGCGGCACTCGAGCGCGTGACCGCGCTGGGTGAGATCGGCCTGCCGCCACGGCAGCGGTGCTCCGCCGGCCACGGCGAGCTGCGCCCGCACGAGGTCCACGCCCACGACACACTCGGTGATCGGGTGCTCCACCTGCAGGCGCGTGTTGATCTCGAGGAAGTAGAACCGCGCGTCGTCGCCGTCGCCGTCGAGCAGGAATTCGACGGTGCCGGCGTTGCGGTAGCCGACGGTCCGGGCCGCGGTCACGGCGGCGGCGCCGATCCTCGCGCGCACGGCGGGCGTGACCGCGGGCGAGGGGGTTTCCTCGACCACCTTCTGATGCCGGCGCTGCGCCGAACATTCGCGCTCGAAGAGATGCACGGTCTCACCCGCGGCATCGGCGAAGATCTGCACCTCGATGTGCCGCGGACGTTCGACCAGGCGCTCGAGGTACAGGCGTGGATTGCCGAAGGCGGCCTGCGCCTCGCGGCGCGCCTGCGGCAGGGCGGTTGCGAGGTCGTCGAGATGGCGTACCGTCTTCATACCGATGCCGCCGCCGCCGGAGGCCGGCTTCACGAGCAGCGGCACGCCGAGCGCCGTGGCTGCGGCAGTGAGCGCCTCGTCGCTCTGGTCCTCTGGTGCCGCGCCCGGCACGACCGGCACGCCCGCCGCCTCCATGAGCCGGCGTGCGCCGGTCTTCGAGCCGAGGCGCGTGATCGAGTCGGCGGTCGGACCGATGAAGATGAGGCCGGCGTCTTCGACGGCCTTCGCGAAGTGCGCACGTTCCGAGAGGAAGCCGTAGCCGGGATGCACCGCGTCGGCGCCGGTGCGCCGGGCGGCGTCGATGAGCGCCCCGACGTCGAGGTAACTCTCGGCGGCCGGTGGCGGACCGATACGCACGGCCGTGTCGGCCGCGTGCACGTGCGGCGCCGCGGCGTCGGCATCCGAATACACGGCCACCGTGCCGATGCCCGCGGTGCGGCAGGCGCGGATGACGCGCAGTGCGATCTCGCCTCGATTGGCGATGAGGACTTTGCGGATCATCGTGACACCCAGCCGGGCTGGCGCTTCTCGAGAAAGGCGTGCAGGCCGTCCTGGCCTTCAGGCGACACGCGCTGCGCGGCGATGGTCTTCGCGGTAAGCGTCGCGACCTCGTCGGGACTGCGGCCAGCCACCTGCGGGATGAGCCGCTTGGCAGCCGCCACGCCCGTGGGCGCCGCCGTGAGCGCCTCGCGCACCACATCGGCCACGGCGGCATCGAGCTGGTCGGCCGCGACGACGCGGTGCACGAGGCCGATGGCGAGCGCCTGCGCGGCGTCGAACCGCGCACCGGTGAGGAAGAGCGCGCGGGCGTGCGACACGCCGATCTTCGGCAGCACGAAGGGCGAGATCATCGCCGGCAGGATGCCGAGCTTCGTTTCCGTGAAGCCGAAGACCGCGCCGGTCTCGGCGACGACGATGTCGCACACGGCGGCGAGGCCCGAACCGCCGCCGAGCGCCGCGCCGTGGATGCGGCCGATGACCACGACCGGCAGGGTGTTGATGGCCCGCAGCATCGCCGTGGTGGCCAGGGCGTCCTGCTCGTTGTCGACTTCGGAGGCGTCGGCCATTCGCGCCATCCACGCCGCATCGGCCCCGGCGCTGAAGACCTTGCCCGCCCCGGCGAGCACGACGACGCGCACGCCGGGATCCTGCGCGAGGCTCTCGGCCCACTGACGCAGCTCGGCCACGACCTCGTCGTTGAAGGCATTGCGCACGTCGGGCCGGTTGAGGGTGACGTGCTCGACGGCGCCGTCCCGGCGAATCTGCAGGTAGCGGTACATCGGCGTCACATCCGGAAGATGCCGACGCGCGGCGGCGGCACCGGCGCGTTGGCGGCGGCGGAGATGCCGAGCGCCAGCGCGGCCCGGGTATCCACGGGATCGAGGATGCCGTCGTCCCACAGCCGCGCGGTGGAATAGTAGGGCGAGCCTTCTTCCTCGTACTTCTGCAGGATCGGGTTGCGGATCGCGGCCTCCTCCTCGGCGGAGAACGCCGCGCCGGCGCGGGCGAGTTGGTCGCGCTTCACCGTCGTGAGCACACCGGCGGCCTGTTCGCCGCCCATGACCGAGATGCGCGCGTTCGGCCACATCCAGAGCAGGCGCGGGTCGTAGGCGCGGCCGCACATGCCGTAGTTGCCGGCGCCGAATGAGCCGCCGATGACGACGGTGAACTTCGGCACGACCGAGGTGGCCACGGCATGCACCATCTTGGCGCCGTCCTTGGCGATGCCGCCGCGTTCGTAGGCGCGGCCCACCATGAAGCCGGTGATGTTCTGCAGGAACACGAGCGGCACCGCGCGCATGTTGCAGATCTCGATGAAGTGCGTGGCCTTGAGCGCCGACTCCGAGAAGAGCACGCCGTTGTTGGCGACGACGCCCACGAGGCGGCCATGGAGGCGCGCGAAACCGCACACGATCGTCGGCGCGTAGCGGGCCTTGAACTCGTCGAAGCGCGAGCCGTCCACGAGCCGCGCGATGATTTCGCGCACGTCCACCTGCGTGCGGAAGTCGGTGGGCATGATGCCGTAGAGCTCGCCGGGGTCGTAGAGCGGATCCTCGGGCGTCGTGAGGTCGCGGCCTGCCGGCTTCACCGAGTGCAGCGTCGAGACGACGATCCGCGCCTGATGCAGCGCCTGGCGATCGTCGTCGGCGAAGTAGTCGGCCACGCCGGACTCGCGCGTGTGCACGTCGGCGCCGCCGAGTTCCTCCGCGGTGACGTCTTCGCCGGTCGCGGCCTTCACGAGCGGCGGACCGGCGAGGAAGATCGTGCCCGTGCCCTTCACGATGACCGTCTGATCGGACATCGCCGGCACGTAGGCGCCACCGGCCGTGCAGGAGCCCATCACGACGGCGATCTGCGGGATGCCGGCCGCCGACATCCGCGCCTGATTGAAGAAGATGCGGCCGAAGTGGTCGCGGTCGGGGAAGACCTCGGCCTGGAGCGGCAGGAACGCGCCGCCCGAGTCCACGAGATACACACACGGCAGATGGTTCTGCAGCGCCACGTCCTGCGCGCGCAGGTGCTTCTTCACGGTGAGCGGGTAGTAGGTGCCGCCCTTGACCGTGGCGTCGTTGGCCACGATGACGACCTCGCGTCCCGAGACGCGGCCGATGCCGGTGATGATGCCGGCCGCCGGCGCGTCGCCCTCGTACAGTTCCCAGGCCGCGAGCGGCGAGAGTTCGAGGAAGGGTGAGCCTGGATCGAGCAGCAGGTCGATGCGCTCACGCGCGGTCAGCTTGCCCTGCGCGCGGTGACGCTCGATGTACTTCGGTCCGCCGCCCTGCTTCACGAGGGCGAGGCGTTCGCGGTACTCGGCCACGAGCGTGGCCATACGATCGCGGTTGGTCCCGAACTCCGGACTCGTGGTGCGGATGTGGGACTCGAGGACGTCCATGGGGCTCCTGCGCCGGGCGGATGTGGCAGGCGGCTTACCAGCCGCAGCAGTCGGTCTTGAAACGGCAGGCGGGGCAGCGCCACACCGCGTGCATGCGGTACATCTCGGCACCGCAGCGTTCGCACACCGTGCGGGTGTCATCGGCCGGCGCGGGCCCGGCCGTGAGGGCCGAGAGGATGGGCGTGATCGGCGGCAGCGGTCGAGGATCGGCCATCGCCGCGATTATAGCGGAGGTGCGCGGGAGGGGCCGGCGCGTGGATCGGGAATAATGGACACGCAGTCATGGCCCGTGTCCAACCCCGCCGCCGGCGTGTGCTGGTCGTCGATGACGACCCGGCCACGGTCGACTGGCTCAAGATGGTGATCGAGCAGGCGACGGTCGAGCCGCCCTTCGATGTGCGTTCGGCCGGCCTCGGGCGTACCGGGCTCGCCGTCTTCGACGAGTGGCGTCCCGACATCGTGCTGCTCGACCTGCTGCTGCCCGACGGCGACGGCATGGACGTGCTGAAGCTGATGAAGGAACGCCAGCCGGGCGCCGAGGTCATCGTCATCAGCGGCCAGGGCACGATCGCCCGCGCGCTCGAGGCCGGGCAGGCCGGCGCGTTCTTCTTCGTCGAGAAGTCGCAGCTCGATCCGGCCGGCATCGTCCGCATCCTCGAACGCGCGGCGCGGCAGGTCGACGAACGCGTCACGCACGAAGAACTGCGGGCCAAGCTGCGCGACCCGGATGGCATGGGGGCGGTCATCGGCCAGAGCCAGGTGATGCGGGAGCTCTTCGAACTCGTCGACGCGGTCGCGCCGAGCAACGCCAACGTGCTCATCCAGGGCGAGAACGGCACCGGCAAGGAGCTCATCGCGAACGCGCTGCACCAGCGCAGCCCGCGCGCGGCCGGGCCGTTCATCAAGATCAACTGCGCCGCGATTCCCAAGGATCTCATCGAGTCGGAGCTCTTCGGTTACAAGAAGGGCGCCTTCACGGGCGCCAACGCCGACAAGGTCGGCCTGCTCGAACTCGCCGAGGGCGGCGCGCTGATGCTCGACGAGATTGGCGAGATGCCGGCCTACCTGCAGACGAAGCTGCTGCGGGTGCTGCAGGAGCGCGAGTACCGGCCGATTGGCAGCGAGCGGTTCGTCAAGGTCGACTTCCGGCTCATCTGTGCCACGAACATCGACCTCGATGCGGCGCTGGCCGACGGCCGCCTGCGCGAAGACCTCTACTTCCGCATCAACACGATTCAGCTCCGCGTGCCGCCGCTGCGCGAACGCACCGAAGACATTCCGCTCCTCTGCGACTGGTTCGTCGAGAAGTTCGCCCGCCGGCACCAGAAGTCGGTGCGCGGCGTGAGCCCCGCGGCCTACCACCTGCTCATCCGCAGCCGCTGGCCGGGCAACGTGCGCGAACTCGAGAACGCGATGGAGCGGGCGGTGCTGGTCACGCGTTCGTCGGAGATCCAGCCCGGCGATCTGCCGGACTCGCTGCGCGCGTCGACCGCCGACGAGACGTTCGCGATTCCCGCGCATCGCACGCTTGCCGAGATTGAGCGCATGGCGATCCTGCAGACGCTCGAGCGCACCAACTGGAACAAGCAGGAGGCGGCGCAGATCCTCGGCCTGTACCGGCCGACGCTCTACAACAAGATGCGGCGGCACGGCATCGTGGCGCGTGACCAGCGCCGGCGCGCCGTGCCGGCCATCGACGAGGCCTGAGGTGGTGGGGCTCATCGCGCGCGCGGCGTGGAAAGGCGTGGGCGAGCTCTACAGCAGTGAAGGGCTCACACACGCGGCGTCGATTGCGTTCTACGCGTTGCTCTCGATCTTCCCGTTCTTCCTGCTGCTGTTCTCGGTCATCGGCGGGCTCACCGAAGATCCGGCGGCGCGCGACAGCGTGGTGACGTTCGTCTTCCGCTACTTCCCGCGCCAGTTCGACTTCGTCTCCGGCCAGATCGACAGCTTCCGCACGGCCCGCGTGGGCATCGGCGTGGGTGGCGGCCTGGCGCTGGCCTACGCTTCACTCGGTGTCTTCAACGCGATGAGTTCGGCAGTCAATCACGCCTGGGGCGTGGAGAAGAAGCGCAGCTTCATCCGCCATCGCCTGTTCTCGTTCCTGATGATGGTGTCAGCCGGCGCGATGTTCGTGCTGGCGATTGGCATCGTGGCCGCCGTGCGCGTGGTGGAGGCGCGATGGTTCTCGTCGCTGCAGGTCAAGGGGCTGTGGCTCGATCGCCTGCAGGGCGTGGGCACCGACTGGGCGGCGCTGGCGCTGCTCGTGGTGTGCGTGGCGCTCGTCTTCCGCTTCGTGCCGAACGTGACGGTGACCTTCGCCGAGGTCTGGCCGGGCGCGATCGTCACGGCGGTCTTGTGGCGCATCGCCTTCGCGCTCTTCTCGTGGTACGCCGCGGACCTGTCGCAGTGGAGCGTGCACGGCTCGGTGGCCGCGGTGGTCGTGTTCCTCCTCTGGATCTACGTGTCGGCCGTGGTGCTGCTCTACGGCGTGGAGATGACGGCCGCCTACGTACGGCTGCGTGCGGCCGGCGGGCGCCAGGTCGGCGAGGGCAGTGCTACAGCACCCGCGCCAGCAACTGGCGGATGATCGCTTCGGTGAAGAACGGCAGGTCGTCGGACTTGCGCGACGTGATGACGCAGCCATCTTCGACGACCGGCCGGTCCACATACCGCGCGCCGGCATTCTTCGCATCCACCGCAATCGAGGGCCAGCAGGTGATCATGCGGCCCGCCAGCGCCTTGGCATTGATGAGCACCGCCGGCCCGTGGTCGATCGCCGCCACGGGCTTGCCCGCCTCGACCGCGTCGCGCACCAGATCGACCATCGCGTGCCGCAGGCGGATCTTGTCGGCGGCGTAGCCGCCGGGAATGACGACGGCGTCCACGTCGGCGGCCCGCACGGTGCTCGCGGCGACGTCGGCCGTGATCTGCTGCCCGTCGCGGCTCCGGTAGACCTGGCCCTGGATGGGCCCGACAATCTGCACGGTGGCGCCGGTGACGACGAGCGCCGTGCGCGCGGCATCGAGATCGACGTGGTCGTAGTCGTGTTCCACCAGAATCACCACGCGTCGGCCGCGGAGCGGAGTCGAATCAGTCACCCGGGTCATGCCTCCACGGCGAGTGTACCCCAGCGGTTGGGGCGCGGCATATGATCGATGGATGAATCGACTCGCCGGGGAACCCAGTCCGTATCTGCGCCAGCATGCCGGGAACCCGGTGGAGTGGTATCCCTGGGGCGAGGAGGCGTTCGAGCGCGCCCGCCGCGACGACAAGCCGATCTTCCTGTCCATCGGCTACGCCACCTGCCATTGGTGTCACGTCATGGCGCACGAGTCGTTCGAGGCGCCGGCCATCGGCGAGCAGCTCGCCCGCGACTTCATCGCCATCAAGGTGGACCGCGAGGAACGCCCCGACGTCGACCGCGTCTACATGGCGTTCGTGCAGGCCACGACGGGCAGCGGCGGCTGGCCGCTGAGCGTGTGGCTCACGCCGTCGCTCGAGCCGTTCTACGGCGGTACCTACTTCCCGCCGGTCTCGGCCTGGGGCCGGCCCTCGTTCAGCGACGTGCTGCGCGAGATCGCGCGGGCGTGGCGTGAGGATCGCGCCGAGGTGGGCGCGTCGGCCGCGCGCGCCGTGGCGCATCTGCGCACCGCGCCGCCGGCACGAGCCGCCGAGGGGCTGACGGCGCTCAGCGTGCTCGAGGCGGGGCAGGAGGCGTGGGCGCGGGCGTTCGACGAGCGGCGGGGCGGCTTCGGCGACGGGCCGAAGTTCCCGCGGCCGAGTGAGCTCCTGTTCCTCCTGCGCGAGCACGCGCGAACGGGTGCGCCCGAACCGCGCGTGATGGTGCTCGGCACGCTCAGGGCAATGGCGCTCGGCGGCATGCGCGACCACGTCGGTGGCGGCTTCCATCGTTACTCGGTGGATGGCGGCTGGCGGGTGCCGCACTTCGAGAAGATGCTCTACGACCAGGCGCAGCTCGTGCTCGCGCTGCTCGAGGCCTGGCAGGTGAGTGGTGACTCGTTCTTCGCGCAAGTCGCCGAAGACACGCTGCGGTACGTAGAGCGCGATCTGATGAGCCCCGACGGCGGCTGTTACTCGGCCGAGGACGCGGACTCGGTGCCGGCGGCGCAGGGCGGCCAGCCCGGCGCGCACGCCACCGAAGGTGCCTTCTACATTGTCTCGCGCGATGAGATCGTCGAGGCGCTCGGGCCAGACAGCAAGGCGTGGGAGCTGCGCTTTGGCGTGCAGCCGGGTGGCAACGCGCCGTTCGACCCGCAGGGCGAGTTCGGTGCGAACAACCTGTTCTACACGGCCAAGACGATTGCCGCCATCGTCGAGCAGACGGGGCAGACGGCGGGGGATGTGGGCGCGGCACTCGCCCGCGGCCGCCAGCGGCTCTTCGAATGGCGCAGCACGCGACCCCGTCCGCAGCTCGACGACAAGGTGCTGACAGCCTGGAACGGCCTGGCGCTGGCGGCGTTCGCGCGCGCGGCGCGTGTGCTCGCGCCGGAAGGAGTGCTCGACGAAGGGGTCGCGGGCAGCGGCCGCCGGCACCTGGCGAC
>JBIKUN010000117.1:0-14649 GCA_044347565.1 Vicinamibacterales bacterium
GGCGCGCCTCGACCGCCGCCCGGAAGCGGCTGGTCGCGTCGGCCAGGCGGCCCTCCTTCATCAGCAGCTTGCCCAGATTGAACTGCGCGCCGTAGTTCTTCGGGTTGGCGGCGATCTCGGCGTCGTACGCCGCGCGCGCAGCGCCGGCGTTGCCGCGTTGTTCGGCCACGAGCGCCAGGTTGTACTGGCCGCGCGGCACATCCGCCCGCAGCGTCACCGCCTCCCGCAGCACCTGCTCGGCCGCGTCGAACTGCCTGAGCTCCAGGTGCGCTTCGCCGAGCTTCACCAGGAACGGCGCCCGGTCCACGTCCAGCGCCAGACCGCGCGTCAGCACCTCGACGGCCCTGGCCGGTTCGCCCCGCTGCATATAGATGTCGCCGAGCTGGAAATGCGCGCGTCCGCTGCGCGGGTCGAGCTGTTGCGTGCGCTCGAGGCCGATGATGGCTTCATCGATCCGGCCGGCCGCGCGATAGGCGAGCGCGAGGTTGTAGGTGGAGAGCAGGTGCTCCGGGTCGAGGGCGAGCGCGCGCTGATACGCCTGGATGGCCTCGCCGTGCCGTCCCGCCTTCGTCTCGATGTTGCCGAGGCGCGAGTAGCCCTCGATGATCTCGGGGTCGGCCGCGAGAGCCTCACGCACTTTGCTGATGGCCGCGTCGTAGCGGCCGGCCTCGGAGTCCGCCCCGGCCAGGAGCAGCAGGTTGTACAGCGCGATCGTGTCCTTGGGATCCCGGCGCGGGCGTTCCTCGAGGTTGCGCGCGCTGCCGCCGCCCACGTAGCCCAGGGCGCGCAGCCGCTGTTCGGTGGCGACGTCCACCGCCTGTGGCGCCTTTGGCGCGGCATCGCGCGAGGTCTGCGCCACGAGCGCCCGCAGCGCCCGTTCCATCGTGTCGGCGCGCGCCGGGTCCGCCGCGGCGAGGTTCTTCGTCTCGCCGGGATCCGTGCTGACGTCGTACAGTTCGCGCGTCGGCGCCAGGATGAACTTGTAGCGCCCGTCCCGCACGGCCTTGAGATCGCTCCAGCCGTAGTGGAAACGCGGATACCAGGATTCCGAGAAGCCCAGCAGTGATTGCCGCTGCCCATCGAGGGCCGGACGCAGCGACGTGCCCTGCACCGCCGCCGGTCCGCTCACGCCGAGCAGGTCCAGCACGGTGGGCATCACGTCGACGATGCGCACCTGATCGGGCACGACGCGGGTGGCGATGCCTGGCCCGGCGACGATGAGCGGCACCCGCACCGAGGCGTCATAGATGAAGAAGCCATGCGACTGCTCGTCATGTTCCCCCAGCTGTTCGCCGTGGTCGGCCAGCACCACCACGAGCGTGTTGTCGAGGCGGCCGCCGGCCTCGAGTGACGCCAGCAGCCGGCCGACCTGCGCGTCGGTGTAGGCGACCTCCGCGTCATAGGCGCCATCGCGCGTGGCGGGAAATCTCGAGGCGAATTCCGCCGGCGCGTCGTACGGCGTGTGCGGGTCGTACAGGTGCACCCAGGCGAAGAAGGGCTGCGTCGAAACCTGTCCGAGCCACGCCGTGGCCTGGTCCACCACGTCGCTGCCGCGGCGCTGAATCGCATCGAGCCCGGGGCCGACGTCTTCCGACAGGTCGAAGTCGTCGAAGTAGTGGTCGAAGCCCTGCGCGATGCCCCACCGTGCGTCGAGCACGAACGCTCCGACGAATCCGCCGGTGCGGTAGCCGCGCCCCTTGAGCACCTCGGCCAGGGTGATCGCGGCCTCGTCCACGTAGAAGCCGGTGTTGTCGCGCACGCCGTGCGCCATCGGCCACGTGCCGGTGAAGAGACTCGTGTGGGCCGACAGCGTGAGTGGCGTCGTCGTGGTGGCGTTCGTGAAGCGGGCGCCGCGCGCCGCCAGCGCGTCGAGTGTCGGCGTCTGCGCCGCGGCGTGTCCATACGCCCCGACACGGTCGGCCCGCAGGGTGTCGAGGCTGATGACGAGCAGGTTCGCCGGCGTGCTGGCCGTGCGGCCGCAGGCCCCGATGGCGGCCAGGCCGGTCAGGAGAGCCAGCGCGGGCCAGGCCCATCGCCGCTCGCGTCGCTGGAACATGCGGGCATTGTACCAAGCGCCCGTGCGCGTGCGTACCCGCCGCGCCTGGCGGTGGCCGTGCCGCCTGTCAGATCACGACGCCGAGCGGCTTGCGCAGCAGCAGCACGAAGGCGAAGGTGAGCGCGAGGTAGATGTAGAGCCAGTGCACGGCCTGGCCGGCCACCGGGAGCAGCCGCTCGGGGTAGGGCAGGCGGATGGCGGTCACGCCGGCCGCGGCGTCGAGCGGCGGCTCGGACGGATAGAGGAGCTGGCCCACGAAGGACGGTTGCTCGCGCACCGGCGACCGGCGGGCCACGTCGGTCCCGGCGGCGACGTGGAGCTGCTTCTCGATCACGGTCCCGCCGGCGGTCACGAGGCGCAGCGTGGTCGGGCCGGGCGCGCGCGGCACGACTCGCCACGTCACCTCGCCGAGCGTCGGGAAGTAGCGGGGCGGCCCGGTCACGTCCACCCCGGCGCCTTCGAGACGCGGCAGCGCCGCGCCGGGGCTGCGGGTCATGGAGGCCGTGACGACCACCGGCGTGCCCGGCGTGAGCCCTGTGTAGCCGTACCACGCCTGGAGCTGCGCGATGGCGAGTGTGAGCGGCACGGCCGTGATGACAAGCGGCACGAGCGACAGGCCAACGTACGAGACGTTGTGCCGCAGCACCTCGCCCTGCGCGCCGAGCAGTGCCCGCAGGTCGTCGTTGTAGAGGCGCATCTCGAGCAGCGCCGCGTGGATGCGCCGCTTCACCGCGGCGAGCGCCGCCTGGTTCGACGTGAACCGCATCACCGCCAGCACGGCCAGCGCCGAGCCGAGCGCGCCGCCGGTCACGACCGCAAGCGGCGGCAGGCCGGCGAGCGGCGCGAGCAGGGCATCGGCCAGCCGCACGAGCAGGGCGTTCACGAGGGTCATCGGGCTACGACAGGTATCCGAGGCCCTTGAGGCGCTTCTTGAGCTCCTCTTCGGTTCCCGCGCTTTCGAGCTGCGCGAGTTCTTTCTCGAGGGCGTGCGTGATGAACTCTTCGACCGACGAATAGCCGGCCAGATCCGAGATGCGCTTGACGCGGGCGATGAGCGCCTTGTCGAGCTTGACGCCAGAACCGAAGATCACGGGGTAGACCTCACTGTCGGGAAACCGGTGACGCCGAACTCCGCGAGGATCGAGGCGGCGAGCGTCTGCAGCCGATCCGACGGCACCTTCAGCGGCCGGCTGGTGAAGAGCACGCCGGGTACGTGTGCGGGATCCATGCTGTGGTCGCCGCTCCACGGCTCGCGGTTGTCGCTGAAGACCTCAGGCGCGATGATGCCGAGGGCCGAGTCGCTCGCGACACGTGTGCCACGCGCGTAGCCGACGACGATGTCGGGTTCGATGCGCGGATAGGCGCGGCCGGCGAATGCCGTGGCGGTCACGAAGGCCTTCGTGATGGCCGGCGCGTTCGTGGCCGGGTCGAGTGTGCCTTCCATCGCCGCCGCAATCTCTGCCGCGAGACGCGATGCCTGGGCCGGCGGCACGATGCCCTTGGACTCACGGCCCTGCAGGTTGAGATACACGCCGTTCAGGCCCACGGCGTAGGCGCGTGTCTTCGTCCAGTCCACGCCGGTGAGACCCGGCTCGGTGGCGGCGCGGGCGTTCGTGACGGCGAGGTAGCCGTGGTCGCGCAGCCAGCTGTTCACGTTGACGGCGCGGCGCCACGGGGCGAAGCCGTGATCCGACATCACGACGAGCAGGTCGTTCGGCCCCAGCGCCGCCAGCGCCTGACCCACGACCGCGTCCATCTCGACGTAGAGATCGCCGATGACCGCGCGGTACTGCGCGTCGGCCTCCGTGTAGGCGGGATGGCCCGGGTCCATCGAGCGCCACATCACGTGCGACACCTGGTCCACATGGCCGAAGTAGTAGAAGAGCAGGCCGTCGCGGAAGCGGTCGAGCACGTAGCGGAACTGCCGGCGGTTCTCGTCGGCCGTGATCCGCGCCTGCGCCAGCAGTTCATCGGCGGTCAGGGCCTCGACATTGCGCGCCCGCGTGTCTTCGGGCATGCCCTGCGTGTAGTAGCGGCCCTCGGCGTCGGCCAGTTCGGCGGCGTAGTCGTCCGGCGTCGAGATCGGCAGCGCCGGCGCCTGCGGGTCGAAGTTGATCGGGCTCACGTAGAGCTCGAAATACGGCGTGAGGCTCTTCAGCAGAAAGCGCACTTCGCCGGGCAGGGCCTGGAATGGCAGGAGCGGCAGGCCGACGGGCACCCATGAGCTCCATTCGCCCACTTCGAGGACGCGCGTCTCATCACCGACGACGATCTGCACCGCCTGGCCGCTCGCATCCACGTGCGCGGCGAACTCCACCGTCATCGGCGTGGGCGTGACACGGTAGGGATGCGACGGGCCCTCGATCTTCCCGCGCGCGACGCCGTCGATGACGTCGATCGGCTGAATCACACCGCCCGAGACATCGCGGCGCTCGAACACGTCGGGCTTCGACGAGAACAGCGTGAAGATGCCGTAGGTGCCGAGCATGTCGGGCGTGCCCATGCCGCTCAGCTCGCGCGTGGCCTTGCCCGACGGCGGGAAGTTCGCGGGCATGCGCACGATGGTCGTCTCGATGCCGCGCGCTTCGAGCGCTTCCCAGAAGGCCTCGCCGCCGCGCAGGAGCTCCACGCGTCCGGACGACAGCGGAAACTGCCACGGCCCGAGCGTGAGCATGCGCCCCGCCGGCACCGTGCGCGACGTGGAGAGGAACGACGCGAGTGTGTCGGGCTCGCGGTGGATGAAATCGAAGATGCCGTGCGCGCCCGGGTCGAGGCCGGTGATGAACGTGGACCACGCGACCGGGCTGAGCGGCGGCGTGGAGGTGGCAAGCGGCGTGAAGCCGCCCTGCTGCGCCAGCCGCGCGAGGTTCGGCAGGCGTCCGGCGGCGAGCAGCTCGCGCGTGAGCTGATGGTCGAAGCCGTCGATGCCGAGCACGATGACCTTCTGCCCGGCGACGACGTGCGCGCGTCCGCCGCAGCCGGTCGCCAGCGCGAACACGCACGTCGTCAGCAGCACGGCGCCCGCCACGCGTCGGCGCAGAAGCGGCCACCTCACGACGCCACCGCCCACGGCCGGCCGTCCATGTGCGGCGGCGGCTCGAGGCCGAAGAGCCGGAGCGCCGTCGGCGCGATGTCCACGATCGAGAGATCGCGCGTGTCGGCGATCGTCCGGTTGCAGAAGAGCACGCCCGGCACGAGCCGCGGGTCGATGCAGTGGTCGCCGCTCCACGCCTTCGTGTTGTCTTCGAACACCGGGCCCGCGATCATGCCCGACGCGCAGTCCCACGACGTGCGGTAGCCGGCGTTGTAGCCGATGACGAGGTCGGGCGCGTTCTCGGAGTACGGCCCCTCGTAGAGCGCGCGCGTGTCGAAGGCTTCGCGCACGCCGATGTCGCCGCCGGCCTCGTCGCGCAGGCCCGTGAGCTTCCCGATGAGCTCTGCCTTGAGCGCGCGCGCCTCGTCGCCCGGCTCGACGATGCCGCCGGCCTCGCGTCCGCGCAGGTTCAGAAAGAGGCCCGAGAGCCCGAGGCAGTAGGCGCGCGTCTTCGACCAGTCCACGTCGCGCAGCCACTCGGTGGAGCCGTCGGCGCCGTCCTTGAGCGTGAGATAGCCCTCGCGGTGCAGCCACGCATTGAGGTTCACACCGCGGCGGAACGAGCTGAAGCCGTGGTCCGAGATGACCATGAGCAGGTCCTTCGGGCCGAGCGTGGCCATGACCTGGCCGACGAGGGCGTCGTTCTTCTGGTAGAGCGCCTTGATCGCCTCGCGATGTGCGACCGGCGCGTCCTTCCGGTGCGCGGGATGCTTCGGGTCGATGTAACGCCAGAACATGTGCTGGATGCGGTCTGTGGCATCGAACACACACACGAGCGTGCCGGCGCGGAGCTTCTCGAGCGAGGTGAGGAACATCGTGCGCCGCTCGTCGTCGATGTCGTGCGCCTGCTTCAGGAACGTGGCGTCGTCGGTCACACCTTCGTTGAGCGCCCAGGTGTCTTCGGCGAGACCAAGCGTGGCGTAGGGGCCGTGGCGCTTGGCCAGATATCCGGCGTAATAGTCCGGATGCGAGATCGGCATCGCCGGCGCCTCGGGATCGAGGTTGATGGGCGACATGTAGAGCGACACGTGCTCGCCGAGCTCGAGCAGCTGCACGCGCGCGATACCGGCCACCGTCACACCCGGCGCGGCGGGGAAGGGCAGGGACAACCAGCCGCTCAACTCGCCCACGGCGAGCGTGACCTGTTCGGCGCCTACCGCGATGGTCGCGCGCGCGCCGGCGCGGTCGAGCGTGACGGTGAGCGGGCAGGTGAGCGGCGGATGCCCCACCACGAACGTGTTCTCAGGGCCCGTGACCACGGTGTCGATGCGATCGCCGGCGGGCGACACCTGGACACGCTGCCCACCTTCTTTGAAGCGGGCGGCCGGCGGCCGTGTCGTGAAGAGCAGGAACGTGCCCTGCGTGCCCAGCAGATCCGGCACGCACATCGCGCTCAGCTCGGCGCCGTAGAAGCGGTCGGGCGGGAACGTGATCGGCACGCGCAGGATGGTGCTCCAGATGCGCCGCTCGCCGAGGATGGTCCAGAAGGGCTTCGAGCGCCGCAGGTTCGTGAGCGCCGGCCGCTCGCGCGGGACGAGGTACTTGCCGAGGCGAAAGAACTTCTCGACGGCGCCGATGCGCGTCGACGACAGCAGCGGCAGGTAGGTGCGGCGATCGCGATCCAGGAAGTCGAAGATGTTGTGGCGCGCCGGATGTGTGCCCGTGCTGAACGACGACCACGCCACCGGCGAGAGCGCCGGATAGGTCGTCTGCAGGCGGCGATACGTGCCCTGGGCCTTGAGCGCCGCGAAGTTCGGCAGCAGGCCCTCCTTCAGGAACTGGTCGGTGAGCGCCGGGTCCTGCCCGTCGAAGCCGACGACGATGAAGCGGTTGATGGCGGCCGGCGGCGGGCCGCTGCGGCGGAGAAGGCGCCACAGCGCGCGGAATGGCCAGGCGAGGATCGAGGCCAGCACGACGACCATCGTGACGAAGATCACGAGGAACGACGACATCACGGCGAAGCCCGCGCCGGGCCCGATGTAGGCGTCGGCAGCGGCCGGCGCAACAAACGCCACGGCCGTCGCGGCGAGCGCGACGCGGGGGTGTGATACAAGTCTGGCCATGCCGGAACGCATCGAGATCTGCTGGCGAACGCCCGCCATTGTACTGCGCGCGGCGCTCGTGCCGGCGGCCCCGGCGGGGGCGCGATGATCGGGCGGTGGCTGCGGCGGATCCGTTATGGCGCGCCGATTGTCGTGGTGTCGGGACTGCCGCGGTCGGGCACGTCGATGATGATGCGGATGCTCGAGGCCGGCGGCGTGCGCCCGCTCGAAGATGGCATCCGCGCCGCCGACATCAGCAATCCGAAGGGCTACTTCGAGTTCGAGCCGGTGAAGGACCTCGAAGCGGCGCGTGGCGACGTGCCGTGGCTGCCCGAGGCGCGCGGCAAGGCCGTGAAGATCATCTCGTTCCTGCTCACGTGGCTGCCCGAAGACTTCAACTACCAGGTGATCTTCATGCAGCGCGACCTCGACGAGGTGCTGGCGTCGCAGCAGCAGATGCTGGCGCGCCGAGGCGAGGCAGCGGAGTCCGGCACGTCGCGGGAAGTCTTCGAGGCGCATCTGGCCCAGGTGGAGCGCTTCATGGCGGCGCGACCCTGCTTCGAGACACTGCACGTGCCCTATCGCGAGGCCGTTGCCGCGCCCGTGGCGACGGCTGCGACCGTGGCTCGGTTCCTGGGCCGCTCGATGGATACCGCGGCGATGGCGAAGGCCGTGGAGGCCTCGCTCTACCGCAACCGCGCCTGACCCGCGTTTGTAACGGGGTCTGTCACGGTCACGAGATGTCACGGTGCGGTGACCGTGACAGACCCGATTACAAGCGCGGGGTGCGGCCGAAGCGCAGACGCAGGCCGACGAGCACGAGGTTCAGCACGAGCGTCACGGTGTTGGCCGCGATGACCGGGCCCGACGAGGTCGCCACGCCGAAGACCAGCCACAACGCGATGCCGAGCGTGAAGGTGGCGAGCATGCCGAGCGAGAGATCGCCGGCGGAACGCAGGCGCCAGGTGCGCACGATCTGCGGGATCCACGAGGCGGTCGTGAGCGTGGCGGCCAGGTAGCCGATGGCGTCGGCGGCGCCGGGCGGAAGCGATGGCATCGGTCGAGTATGCCCCAGGCGCCCGGCGCTGTCGCGGCGCACGCGGGCCGACTACAATCGCCCGCATGTCGAGTCGCGTTCTGACGCTCGTGGGCGTCGCGGCGATTGCCGTGGCCGTATGGGCGGCCGGTGTGGGCCGTCTGGCCGCGCCCGCGGACGCCGGCCGTCGCGGCGTCACCGCCTGGGTCGCGACGGCCCATCAGCAGGGCATCGTGGGCTACCGCGATCCGGCGGTGGCCGTGTCGCCGTCTGGCCGGCTCGTGGCGTTCTCGGAAGGGCGGCGTCTCCGGGTCTCGGGTGTCGAGGGTGGTGTGGACGTGTCGTCGACGCTCGCCGAAGGTCAGGTGCGCCACCTCACGTGGATCGACGATCGCCGCGTCATCTTCGAGGACGGCGGCGCCGCGTGGCGCTGGCACCTGCACGAGATCGGCGTCGGCGCGCGTCCGCTCTGGCCGGTGGCCATGCTCGAAAGCAGCGGCATCACGACGGGGGTGACGCTCGAGGCGAACGCGCTCCGGCAACTGAGCGTGAGCCCCGACGGCGCGTGGATTGCGGGCATCGCGAATGGACGCGAGGGGCCGGAGCTCTGGCGCGTGCGCCTCGATGGCCAGGAACTCTGGCGCACGCCCATCACCACCGGCCAGCCGTCGTGGCCGGCGTGGGCGTCGGCCACGGAGATGGCCTGCGTGCTCGCGACGCCGGCGGGCACGGGCATCTCCGCGCCGTGTGGCGCAACGCCGATCGTGACCCGTCCGGCGCTCCGCATCGCTGGTCCCATCGCGTTCGCGCCCGACGGCCGGACGGTGTATGCCGGCGCCGCCAACCGCCGCGGATTCGTCGACCTCTGGCACATCACGCGCACCACGGGGGCGGCGGTGCAGGTTACGACGGCCGCGCGCGACGCCTACGGCCCCACCGTGGCCCGCGATGGCACGGTCGTCTACAAGACGCAGGAGTACCGCACGCATCTCGGCGAACTCGTGGACGGCGCCGTGCGGCCGCTCACCACCTTCCAGGCCGAGACGCCGTGGTGGCATCCGGCCGAGCCTCGGCTGTCGATGACCTACGGCACGTGGCGGCGCCAGATCGACGACGCGAAGTATCCAGACATCGCGCAGGAGGTCGGCGTGCTCGATCTCACCGGCACGCTGCCGGCCGATGCGCCGTCCGAGGTCATTGCCGACTCCGACTCGGAAGACCAGGGCATGGCGTGGTCGCCGAATGGCCGCTGGATCACATTCCACTCGCACCGCGAGATGTCAGACGACATCTGGCTGCGGCCGGTCGAAGGGGGTGTGCCCGACCGCCGCATCACCATGCTCGGCCGCGGGGCGGAAGTGGGCTGGCCGCGCTGGGCGCCGGACGGGAAGACGCTGCTCCTCGACGGCACGAAGGACGGGCGATCGGTGCTGTTCACGATCGGGCTCGATCAGGAGACGGGGCAGGTGACGTCCGAGTTGCGGGAGAGCGGCGCGCCCGGCTTCGAGATCACACACGGCGAGTGGCTGCCCGATGGCCGGCGCCTCGTTGCGATCGCCAAGGAAGGGCCCGGCCGGCACGCCGTACTGCTCGTGCCGGTGAGCGGTGGCGCCGCACAGGTGCTGCATCGCTTCACGAGCGAGCACGACTTCCCGGGGCTGAGCGTGACGCCCGATGGCGCGGCGTTCACCTTCGTGGCCCCGGCGCCCGACGGCGTGTATCAGCTGTTCCGCCGCGGCCTCACGAGCGGTCCGGTCGAACAGCTCACGTTCGACCCGGTGCACAAGAGCCAGCCGGCCTGGTCGCCGGACGGCCGGCGGCTCGCCTTCACGGCCTGGCGCTACGACGCGCAGATCTGGCGCGTGGTGCCGTAGCGGCCAGGCCGCCCGGGCCTACTTCGACGCGACGAACATGATCTCGAGCATGCCGTCGGCGACAAGGCCCGACTGCACGGTGGCCCGCGCCGGCAGGTCCTTCACGACGGCGCGGTAGCCCGCGTTCATCGCCTCGAAGTTCTTCACGTCGGTGATGTAGACGACGCCGTCCACGAGATCGCCCCAGCCGAAGCCGGCCACCTGCAGCGTGCGGCCGACGCGGGCGAGGATCTCGGTGGTCTGCGCCTGCGTGTCGCCCTTGTTGGCGGCCGTGTTGCCGAGCAGGCCCGAGAGATACAGGCGGTTGCCCACCTTGACGGCGCTGCTCAGGATCGGGCTCGGCTTGCCGGGCGTGCCATCGGCGGCGGGCGTCGTGAACACCTGCTTCGGCAGGCTCGACGCGGTGAGCGTGATCTCGACCACGTTGGCGGTGCCCATGAGCGGCGCAACCACGGTCGCGCGGGCCGGCGGATCCTTGGTGAAGAACGTGCGGTAGGTCTCGTTCATCTCCTGGAACTTCGTGGCGTCGGTCACGAACACCTTGGAGCTCACGACGTTGTCGAACGTCATCCCGGCTTCCTTCAGGATGGCGGCGGCGTTCTCGAGCACGGCCTTGGTCTGTACCGTCATCGATCCCTCGACCACCGAGTTGTCCTTGCCGTTGCGCGAGACGAGGCCGGCGAGGAACAGCGTGCTGCCGCTCTTGATGCCGTAGCTGTAGGGATTCGGCGACTTCATCCACGACGACGGGTGGATGACCTTGCGCTCGCCGCCGTTCGGGATGGCGATGGCCGAGATCTCGAGGAGCGCCCCCGGCACGACGAAGTCGGAGACGACCGTGGTGCGGGCCGGCGGGTCGGCCTTCCAGAAGGTGCGATAGACCTCGTTCATCGCCGCGAAGTCGGCGGCGTTCCTGATGTAGACCTGCACCGAGGCGGCCATCGCCAGGCTCGAGCCAGCCTTCTTCAGCGTCTCGTCGATGCTCTGCAGCACCTTCGTGGTCTGGTTGCGGATGTCGCCTTCGGCGACGATCGTGCCCGAGACGTAGACGAGCCCGTCGGCCTTCGTGGCCGAGCTGAACGGCAACTGCGCCGGTCCCGCGTAGCGCTGCACCTGCGCTGCCATGCTGCCTCCGAGTCCGATGAGTCCGATGAGTGCTGCCGCTGCCAGTCGTCGCACGTGCGCCTCCAGTGAAGTACTGCGTCGAAGGATAGCCGAAGGCGCGGCGAATCCGCTACACTGTCGCACGTCCATGGCATCGACGCTGTACCTGCCGAAAGTCGTTCGCAAACGCTCGAAGCTCCACGGCTGGGGCGTGTTCGCGAAAGAGCCCATCAACAAGAACAAGTTCATCATCGAGTACGCGGGTGAGCTCATCACCAACAAGGTGAGCGACAAGCGCGAAGACGCCTACCTGAACGAAGGGTGCATCTGGGTCTTCCGCGTCAACCGCAACTGGTCGCGGGACGGCCACGTCGGCGGCAACGACTCGCGCTTCATCAACCACTCGTGCACACCGAACTGCTACAGCTGGGTCGACACGAAGCAGAAGCGCGTGTGGATCCGCGCCGCCAAGGCCATCGCGCCCGGCGACGAACTCACCTACGATTACAACACGGAAGGCGACAAGACCATCCCATGTCGCTGCCGGCCCGGCTGCACGACCAAGCTCTGAGGCACGCGGTCCGTCGGCTTGTCGCCGCGGCGTCGGTCCTCGTGTGTGCCGGCGCCGTCGTGTGGGCCGGCCTGGCCCCCGCGCCGGCGCAGCCGTCCAGCGTCGCAGCCGCGCCGACGATTCGCATCGGCGTCACGGCGGCTGATGGCGCGGTGCGCGTCGAGACGCTGCCCCTCGAAGACTACGTGGCCCGCGTCGTGTCGGGCGAAGGACAGCCGCGCGCCGGCGCCGCCGCGCAGCAGGCGCTCGCCATCGTCATCCGCACGTTCGCCGCCGCCAACCGCCATCGCCACCGCGCCGAAGGCTACGACCTCTGCGACACCACACACTGCCAGGTGATGCGGCCGGTGCTGCCGGCGGCGCGTGAGGCCGCGCAGGCCACCGCCGGTCAGATCCTGCTCGACAAGGGCGCGCCGGCCTTCGTCTTCTATTCCGCGCACAACGGCGGCACGCCGGCGCTCGCGAGCGAAGTCTGGCCCGGCGCCACCGACTACGCGCCCGGCGACGCGCAGGACGCCTGCCACGACGAGCCCGGCTGGTCGCGCTCCATCATCACCGCCGACCTCGAGCGGGCACTGCGCGCGGCGGGTCTCTCGGGCCGCCTGCATGGGCTCTCGATCGTGGACCGCACGCCGTCGGGACGCGCCGGCCGGCTGCGCGTCGACGGCTTCACGCCGAACACACTCTCGGCGCACGAGTTCCGCATGGCCGTCGGCCGCACGCTCGGCTGGCAGCTCGTGCGCAGCACGGCGTTCGAGGTGACGAAGACGGCGGCCGGGTATCAGTTCGATGGCGTCGGCTACGGGCACGGCGTCGGCCTGTGCGTGGTGGGCGCGGGGAAGCGCGCCGCGCGCGGCGAGACGGCGGCCACGATCCTCAAGGCGTACTTCCGCGATCTCGTGGTCAGTCCGGGGGGCGCGACCACGCTCACGCGCGCGATGCCGCCCGGCGGGCCGGCCATCGGCGCACCGCCTGTCGTGCGGCCGGCGCCGCCCGCGGTGTCGCCGCCGGTGGCCCCGGCGGCGCTCGCCGCCACCGACATCCGCCTGACGTTGCCGGCGTTCGAAGAGCACGACCGCGCGCTCGTGCTCGGCCTCGTGCGGCAGACGCGCGATGACGTCGCGGCGCGCGCGCTCGTCAAGGCCCCCGGCGTCCTGAGTGTCAACGTGCACCCTACGATGGACGCCTTCGGCCACGCGACCGGGCAGCCGTGGTGGGTGACGGCGGCCACCGTGGGACCGGCCATCGATCTCGCCCCGATCTCGCACCTGCGGCAACGCGGCGTGCTCGAGTCGACGCTGCGTTACGAAGTGGCGTGGGCCGTCATCACGCCGTATCTCACGACGGCGCCGGCGTGGGTGAAGGTGGGCGCCGCGATGATGTACGCCGGGCCGCCCGTCGCACCGGCGCCAGCCGAGGGCCGCGTGCGGTGCCCGAGCGATGCCGAGCTGCTGCGCCCGGTGTCGGGCGGCGCGCAGCGCGAAGCGTTCCTGCGGGCCGAACGCTGCGTGCGCCGTGAGATCGCCCGCGGCACGCGTCTCGGCGAGATGCGCTGAGCCGCGCGCTCAGCCGCCGTCGAAGGGCGGCGGCACCGCGGCGCTCGCCGCGTCCAGATCGAAGGTCACGTTCACGCCGTGACGCGCCTCGCCGACGACCAGATCATCAAGCGTGCCGTGCGAGGCGGTGATCGTGACCGCGGCGGCGACGAGCCGCACGCCGAGGCCCGGCCGCCACAAGTGGAACTCCCGCCGCGTGGCGTCGTCGTCGCCGGGGGCGCCCTGCGGACGCACGCGCCACAGCAGGCGGCGCCCGTGCATCGTGGTCGAGGCGACGACCGGCACGCCGTGTTCGCGCGCCACGGCGTCGCTCACGGTGACGAGCGCTTCGGCGAGCGCGGTGTCGCGGCCGCGCCGCGGCACGCTCGAGGTCTGCGCGACGTCGAGGGTGAGCGGCACCCCGCGCGCGGCGGCGAGGCTGCGGACCTCCTGCGCCAGAATCGGCAGCGCCACCCAGGTGAGCGGCTCCTCCTCGCTGCGCCACGCCACGGTGAGCCGCCGCAGATCGTCGAGCGCTTCGACCATCGACTGCTGGGCCTTGCGGGCGCCGGCGAGGGCTTTCTGCTGCTCGGGCGTGAGCGAGGCGCGGCCCTGTTCGAGCAGCGCGAGATACCCGCCCACGACGCCGGCAGGCGCGCGGAGCTCGTGTCCGAGCAGGGCCAGCAGCGGCGCGGCGATACGCATCGGCATGCGCCTGACGGTACTATGGCTGAGCCGTTCATGTCTGCCACCGGCCCGCTCCTGAGCATCGTCGTGCCCGTGCGCGGCGATTCGGCCCCGCTCGGCGCGCTGCTGGCACAACTGCCGAGCCGGCCAGGCGTGCAGATCATCGTGTCGGCCACCGGGCCGAGCGACGCGGCGGCCGCCCGTATTCGCGCGGCCCGCGCCGACGTCCACTGGATCGACGGACCGGCGGGCCGTGGCGTGCAGTTCAACGCCGGCGCCGCGGCGGCCATTGGCCGCTGGCTGTGGTTCGTGCATGCCGACAGCCGCCTGCCCGCGGGCTGGTTCGAGGGCTTCGAGGCCCTCGACGCGCGGGAGGACGTCGTGGGTGGCGCCTTCGCGTTCCGGCTCGATTCAGGAGCGTGGCAGGCGCGCTGGCTCGAACGGGCGGTTGCCGCCCGCGTCCGCCTCTTCGGGCTGCCGTATGGCGACCAGGGAATATTCGTGCGCCGCGGCGTGTTCAATTCCCTGCGGGGGTTCCTGCCGATCCCATTGATGGAAGACGTCGACTTCGTACGGCGGCTGAAACGGCAGGGGCGCGTGGTTCATCTGAGCGAAGGCATGGTCACGTCGGGCCGGGCGGGGGGCGGCCC